>CAJBZC010000498.1 GCA_903959965.1 uncultured bacterium | reverse complement strand
CTGGAATTACAACGCATTGTTGCCGCAATATCAGATCGGCACTTATGATCGGAAGAAAGGGCAGCTGAATACCATTACCACCCGTTACGGATCGGCCTTCACGCCTACCCTCTCGAAGGATGGCCGCTGGCTGGCATACGGCAGCCGTTATGAGGATAAAACCGGCCTGGTACTTCGGGATCTGAAGACGGGCGACGAACGCTGGCTCGCCTATCCGGTGCAGCGCGACGACCAGGAATCCATCGCCCCCCAGGGCGTCTATCCCGGTATGTGTTTCACGCCCGACAGTCGTGCACTGATCGCCTCCTTTAACGGCCGGATCTACCGGGTATCCGTCGATGGAGGTCAACCAACGGAAATCCCCTTCAAGGCGGATGTCCGCGTGGAGATGGGCCCGAGACTCTATCAGTCCTATGGCATCTCCGATACCAGCCATGCAATGGTCACCCAGATCCGCGATGGAGTACCATCCCCGGATGGAAAGCAACTCGCTTTCACGGCCCTGAATCGCCTTTATATCATGGATTACCCTGCCGGTCAGCCTCGCCGGCTCATGGATCGCGAGATCACCCAGGCCATGCCAGCCTGGAGCCCGGATGGGAAACAGATCGCCTTTGTCACCTGGGACGAAAAGGAAGGTGGCCACCTCTACAAGGTACCGGCCAACGGCACTACTGCGCTGGTGAAACTGACGAAGGAATCCGCCTTCTATATGCAGCCGGCCTGGAGCCGGAACGGGCGTATCGTCTTTTTCCGCGGACCCGCCCGTCTGTTCCGGGATGCGGAAGATCCTTTCTTCAGCGGTGCAGAGGGAGAGCTCGTATGGATGCCGGAGAACGGAGGTGAGATCCGAAGGATCGATATGGCCCGCAACCGCGGCAATGTGCATTTCACAAAAGATACCACTCGCCTGTTCCTGAACGCCCCCGGCGGGCAGCTGATCTCCATCCGATGGGACGGCACCGATGAGAAGGTGCATGCGAAGATCTCGGGCATCACCACCTACGGTTCAGCCGCTGATGCCGACGGACATGGTGCCGGCAGCACACAATACGTGATGGGCCGCCCGATGATGTCGGCCGATCCGCTGAACCATTGCATGCTGCCAGAATCGGCCAGTGCCCGGGAGCCACAGAACATGCCTTCTTCGGCGGAGACCATCCTGATGGCACCCGTCGGCGACCAGGCGATTGCGCAGGTCAACAACAACATCTACGTTGTTACGATCCCGGAGGCGGGCAAGACCCCGTCCATTTCGGTAGCAGACCCGAAATCCTCCAGCTTCCCGGCCCGCCAGCTGACAGAGATCGGCGGTGAATTCCCCGCCTGGGAAGCCGATGGCAAACACATTCACTGGTCGCTCGGTAACGGACACTGGGTGTACGACATCGCCGCGGCCAAACGCTTTGAAGATTCCGTCAAGATCGCGAAAAAGGGCGAAGATCGCCGGAAGACGGACAGTCTCATCGCCCTGAACGCAGGAGGTCCCAATGCGAAAAAAAGAGCGGATTCCCTGCAAAAGGCCATCAAGGATTCCATGACTGTTGTCTATAAAAAAGATACGGCGCGCGCACGGAAGGACAGCCTTGCAGAGGCCCTTGCCAAAAAAGAACCGAAGTTCGAGCCGCAGGAACATCAGGTGAAGGTGTCTTATCGTCGGGATATTCCAACGGGCGCCATCCTGCTCACAAACGCCCGGATTTTGACCATGAGAGGCAATGAAGTGATCGAGAACGGAGACATCCTGATCGTGGGGAACCGGATCCAGGCCGTGGGGCCGAAAGGCACGCTGCAGGTACCGCCCGGGGCCAAGGTGATCGAATGTGCAGGCAAGACCATCACGCCCGGGTTTGTGGACACCCACGCGCACATGTGGCCTTTCTGGGGGCTGCATAAGAACCAGGTCTGGCTGTATGCTGCCAACCTGGCCTATGGCGTCACCACCACCCGCGACCCGCAAACTGCCACCACTGATGTGCTGACCTATGGCGATATGGTGGAGTCCGGACAAATTGTAGGGCCGAGGATCTACAGCACGGGGCCCGGTGTTGGATACTGGTCTTACAACCTCAAAGACCTGGACCAGACACGTAATGTCCTGAAACAGTACAGTAAATACTACAATACCAAGTATATCAAGATGTACCTGGTCGGCAACCGCCAGCATCGTCAGTGGGTGATCATGGCGGCGAAGGAGCAGGGACTGATGCCGACCACCGAAGGCGGACTGGATTTCAAACTCAACATGACGCAGCTCTTCGACGGATATCCGGGTCATGAGCATTCCATTCCCATTCACCCGCTCTACAAAGATGTGATCCATACCATTGCCGAATCAAAGATGACGGTCACACCTACCCTGCTGGTGGCATACGGAGGCCCCTGGGCAGAAAACTATTTTTACACCCATGAAAGTCCGCTGAAGAACGACAAACTGCGCAGATTCACCCCGTATGAGGAGTTTTCCTCGAAGATCCGTCGCCGGACCGGATCACTTGGCGGATGGTTCACCGAAGACGACCATGTATTCAGCAAGCACGCGCAGGGTATCCGTGCCCTGGTGGAATCCGGCGGACTGGCAGGCATTGGCAGTCACGGGCAACTGCAGGGGTTGGGATATCACTGGGAACTCTGGAGTGTCGCCAGCGGTGGTATGAGTAACCATGATGCGCTGAAGACCGCCACGATCCTGGGTGCCACGGGTCTCGGTCTCGACAAGGACCTGGGATCGATCGAACCCGGAAAACTGGCCGACCTCATCCTGATGGACAGGAATCCGCTGGAGAACATCCGTAACACCAATTCGATCAGCCGGGTAATGAAGAATGGCAGACTGTACGACGGGCTCACGCTCGACGAGATCTATCCTGCCAAACGCCCGTTGGAAACGAGCTGGCAGAAGCCAGATCCCAGATATCAAAAATAAATCTCAACAATGCTGACAAAAAAGGTCCCGGAAACCAATCCGGGACCTTTTTTTATTGAATTATTGTTTAGAGATGCTTATCCGTAAGAATAACCGATCATTTAAGACGACACCCGTCATCGTGCCATTTTCAGGAACTCGCTGGGTGAGATGCCGGTGATATCTTTGAATTGTCGGTAGAAGGACACACGATTGGTGAAGCCCGCCTCAAGTGCGATATCGTTCAGGCTGGTATCGGGCTTGCCTTCCAGGATGAGCCTGCGCGCCTCGTTGACCCGGTAGCGATTCATCATTCCGGAGAACCCGGTTTCACTGAACATATTAATTGCCTGTGAGATGTATTTCTGATTCGTGGCCAGCCTGGTGCTCAGGTCCTGCAAACTGAAACCCGGATCCAGCCAGGGCTTATCGCGTTCCATCAGTTGAAGGATGGCCTGATACCTGGCCTGCACCGTAGCTTCTTCGAGGTTGGAAGGGGGTTCAGTCTCAAGGGTTCGTTGTGAAACGGATGCCTCCGCCGCCTGTTGCATTTCCTCCAAATTCTTACGGAACAATGTCCGCAACTGACCACGCATGCGCTGATGCTGCCGAAAGATGATCACAACCGCCAGAACTGCACTGAGCAGAAAGGCAAGCATCACCATCATGATCCGATTCCGGTCACGCTTGATGCTCCTGACCGCAGTTTTCGACGTATCCATCCGCTCCCATTCAGAGATGACCCTGCCGGCTGCGAGATACGCTTCATCCTTTTTGAATTTCACGGTTTCCCTGACAGACAGATAGCGCTTCAGCAGGGCTTCGAGGGATGATGATTCATGGATCCTGGCCAGACGGGTTGAAAGCACCGGAAACACTACGTCCATCCATAATTCGGGATCTGAGTTAAAAGACAGCGCATCCGCATACTGGAGATAACCATTTGCTGTCCGGACATCTCCCAACGCTTCATGAAGTTCTGCGAGTTCGATCAGTACCCTGACACGACTTGTGGATGAATGCAACGACCAGTCTAGCGCCTCGGTAAGGACCGTCACTGCACCCGTTTGTTCTGATAATTTTCGGAGCGACCGTGCCAGGAGTACCTTGCCTGATGCACAGGCGGCACTGTCACGGGCAGACTCGTGAAACCCAATGGCCGCCTTCAAAGAAGCGACAGCCTCCGGATAAGATCCGCCAGCCAGATGAAATGCACCCTGTGCCTGTCGCAGATCCGCCAATACCCGGGGATTGCCAAGTCTGATCGCCATCGAGAGTATACCACTGAGTAATGCGGAGGCAGTTGAGAGATCCTTCACGCACGTCGCAACCCTCACCAGGCCGGTAGTGGCCCTGATGATCCCTGCAGAATCTCCGGCACGTTGGGCCAGGGTCAGCGCTTCAGTATACCTGCCGGATGCCCCCGGATAGTGGCCCTGTTGCTCCCGGATCAACGCCCTGCGCAATTCCCGCTCCAAATTAAAGGATGGTCGGGATGAACCCCATGCCGTAGACCCGGCATAGGCCTGAAAGAACATCTCGAGATCCTCAGCTCCCATGCGTCCATACGCTTCCGCCAACAGAACTGCCGCGTGGGCCGAGAGGGAATCGTCCGGATCATCCCGCCCACTGATGATCAGTTTGGAAAAAGAACGCTGCACGCTGTCGGCCAAACCGGGATCAGCCCGAAGCATCGACTCCATCCGCAATAGCAAGGGGCCTGTATCCTGAGCCTTCGAAGCCAGCCATGGCATTACTAAGACACTAGCGGTAACGAATAACCGAAGAAATGGGAACTTCATAAAAACCATGTGTTCACGTATTCATGAAGAACGACTCCCGCCCCTTTATACTTATTTCGAAGCATTCATGAAATCCAGGGTGAGATTCACCAGCGAAGTGACCCCCAGTTTCAGGCCACTTTCGTCGATGAAAAAATCAGGTGTGTGATGAGAAGGTGTCGTCAGCGGATCCTTTCCCTTCGGCATTCCGCCCAGGAAATAAAAAAGTCCGGGTACCTTCTCCTGATAGAAGGAGAAATCCTCCGCACCCGTGCGAGGCGGGATAAGGCTTACATTTTCCTTGCCGGCACTGCGTTGTAGTGATGACAACATCTTTTCGGTCAGGGATGGATCGTTATAGGTCACCGGATACCTTGAGGCGTAGGGAATGTCAACAGTGGCCACCGCCCCGGCCGCTTCGGCAGTCTTCACGGCGATCTCACGAATGCGATCGTTCACCCGACGCTCATCTTCCCGGCTGAATGTACG
This sequence comes from uncultured bacterium, assembly GCA_903959965.1. Classification (GTDB taxonomy): domain Bacteria; phylum Bacteroidota; class Bacteroidia; order Chitinophagales; family Chitinophagaceae; genus Pollutibacter. The sequence goes on along the minus strand of CAJBZC010000498.1, from coordinate 1,138 downwards.
GATCGTGCCGCGCATGTCCACCTGCTCGGGGATGATGTTGGAACGAACCCCACCGTGGATGGATCCAACGGTCACCACCGCTGGATTTTCAGTGATATCAAGATTCCGGCTGACGATCGTCTGCAGACTGTTCACGATCTGTGCGGATACCACGATCGGATCCACCGAAGACCAGGGATAAGCTCCATGCGCCTGACGCCCCTTGACGAGGATCCGCATATCGTTGACCGCGGCCATCGTTCCGCCCGGGCGATAATTGATTTTGCCCACTTCTGTTTGTGCGTTGATATGCAATCCGAAGATGACATCAACCTTAGGATTTTCGAGTACGCCCTGCTTGACCATCAGTTCGGCGCCGCCTTCTTCTCCCTTGGGTACACCTTCTTCCGCCGGCTGGAATATGAACTTCACGCTACCCTTCAGGTCTTTTTTCATGGAAGTCAGCACCTCAGCCACCCCCATGAGGATGGACACATGGGTGTCATGTCCGCAGGCATGCATCACCCCCACTTCATTGCCGTCGTACTGTGTCTTCACCTTCGATGCAAAGGGCAGGTCTACACGTTCCGTGACGGGCAATCCGTCCATGTCAGCACGCAGTGCTATAACAGGCCCGGGCTTGCCTCCTTTCAACAGACCCACCACGCCCGTATGCGCCACGCCGGTCTGCACTTCCAGCCCGAGCGAACGGAGATGATCGGCGATAATCTTCGCAGTCCGGGTCTCCCGGTTGCCCAGTTCGGGATGTGCATGAAAGTCCCTGCGCCAGGTAATGACCTTCGGCTCGATCTGGTCGACGAGTTTAACCGTCGCCATGCGCAACGGATCCTGCTGTGCGACGGTCGTACTGGCGGACAGTGCGAACAGAATACCCAGGCATGTTCTCATTTGCAAACGTTTTTGTGTACGGAAATTACGGCGGCACAGGCAAACATTGGATATTTTTTATTTTCTTTAGTGCATGAGGCTCGATGCACATCAACATTTTTGGAATTACGATCCCGTTCGACATGGCTGGATCGATGATCGCATGCTGGTTATCAAACGCGATTTCCTGCCGGCCGACCTGGCCCCCGAACTAGCCACCGCCGGCATTGACGGCTGCGTGGCAGTGCAAGCGGATGAAACGGAAGATGAG
>CAJBZC010000497.1 GCA_903959965.1 uncultured bacterium | reverse complement strand
CTGTAATTTGAATCAAACGTCCTTCACGGCGCAATGTTTCAATATCAGGTGCTCCTGCATAGCCCATACCTGAGCGAAGTCCGCCCACGAATTGAGACACCACTTCGTTGAGATACCCCTTGTATGGAACCCGACCTTCAATGCCTTCGGGTACGAGTTTCTTGATATCGGCCTCCACGTCCTGGAAGTAGCGGTCGCTGCTGCCCTGTTGCATGGCGCCGATGGATCCCATTCCGCGGTACTGCTTGAATTTCCGTCCTTCGTAGATGATGGTTTCTCCAGGGCTCTCTTCCACCCCGGCGAACACGCTGCCCATCATCACGGCGGATGCACCCGCCGCGAGGGCTTTGACAACATCTCCGGTATATCGGATGCCGCCATCTGCGATCAGCGGTACATCGAGTTTTTTCAGGGCGTGCGCGGATTCCATGATGGCGGTGATCTGCGGTACTCCGGCTCCCGCCACGATCCGGGTCGTGCAGATGGAGCCTGGTCCGATGCCCACCTTGACACCATCTGCACCTGCTTCGGCCAGCGCTTTGGCACCTTCTGCCGTGCCCACATTACCGGCTACGACCTGGAGATTCTTGAAGTTTTTCTTGACGGTTTTCAGGGCATCGATGACGCCTTTGGTATGGCCGTGTGCGCTGTCGAGGCATACCACATCCACTCCGTGCTGCTGGAGCGCGGCGGTCCTGTCCAGCATGTCCGAGGTGATGCCCAGGGCAGCCCCCACCCTGAGTCTGCCGAAATCATCCTTTACGGAGTTCGGATAACTCTGGAGTTGTATGATGTCGCGATACGTGATCAGTCCCATCAGTTTGCCATTGCGTGCCACGACAGGAAGTTTCTCGATCTTATTTTTCTGGAGGATCTTTTCCGCCTTTTTCAGGTCAGTACCTTCCGGGGCGGTGATCAGCCCTTCGCGGGTCATGACTTCGCTGACCTTTCTTTTATTGTTATGCTCAAAACGAAGGTCTCTGTTGGTCAGGATCCCCACCAGCTTTCCTGACTGATCCACAATGGGGATACCTCCGATGCGGTTCTCCTTCATCAATTTCTGGGCATCGGCGATGGTCGCATCTTCCCGCAGTGTCACGGGATCGATGATCAACCCGCTTTCACTCCGTTTCACCTTCCGTACTTGCTCGGCCTGATCATCGATGCCCATATTCTTATGGAGGATCCCAATTCCTCCTTCACGGGCGAGGGCGATCGCCATGTGGGCTTCCGTCACAGTGTCCATGGCGGCGGAGATGAAGGGGATGTGCAGGGCGATGTTCCGGGTGATGCGGGAATGGAGACTGACCTCCCTGGGGAGTACTTCGGAATAGGCGGGGCAGAGCAGCACGTCATCGAACGTAAGGCCTTCGCCGAAGAAACGGGACAGGATCTCCTCTTTGGTGGGTTTGATTCTTGTTGCCATGTGCAAAATTACATAAAGCGCGTTGATCCATTTACATCCCTTGATTATTCGTGCATAAATCCGTGTCTGCTTACAACAGTCTGTATCGTTTCCCCGGCAGCACTTCAAGCCGGCCGCACATTTCCAGTCGGAGGAGCGCCGCTGCCATCTCCGGTGGTTTTAGTGTGATGCGGTGCAGCATTTCATCCATCTGTTGAGCATCTTTATCCTGCAAAAAATCGATGATCTCTTTTTCCTGCGGGTCCGGATCCGGGAACAGGGTGGGTTGCCTGACCTTTTTCTTTTGTGCGTCCTGGTCCCAGTTCAATGCCTCTATGATATCCTGGGCAGAGGTGACGGCCTGGGCACGGTGATCCTGAATGAGTCTTAGACAGCCGCTGCTCTTTTCGTCTGTCACCCTTCCCGGGAGTGCGAATACGTCCCGGTGATAGCTATTGGCGAGATCGGCCGTGATCATACTGCCCCCTTTTCGGCCCGTTTCGACTACGAGGATTCCGTCTGCAAGCCCGGCCACGATGCGGTTGCGCTGAGGGAAATGCTGCGCATCGGGATGTGTGCCGCTCATGAATTCGGTAAGAAGTCCTCCGGCGGCAGTCATTTCCCGGGCCATGGATTTGTTGACGTGCGGATAGATCCGGTCTAGTCCGTGAGCCAGTACGCCGATCGTCGAGAGTCCCGATTTGAGTGCCTGTCGGTGGGCAATTGTATCGATTCCGTAAGCCAGTCCACTGACAATCAGTGGTTTGAATGGAGTCAGGTCTTCAATGGCAGCGGTCAGCCATTCCTTCCCGTAATGGCTCGGAGCGCGGGTGCCCACAATGCTCAGGACACGTTGTTCATTGATGGCTCCATTTCCTTTGAAATACAGCATTGCGGGTGCATCATGGCAGTGCTGCAGTCGGGTTGGATATTCGGGAGTGCCGTAGGGTACGGGGATGATCCCGAATTTCTCCATGAACTTCATTTCCTCCTCGGCCCTGTTGAGGTCACCGGTTCTTCGAATGGCGGAGGCTCTGACACTGCCGATGCCGGGGATGCATTCCAGTTCCCTCCGACCTGCCTTGAGGATGGCCGTTGCGGAACCGAAATGCCGCAATAGTGTCTTCAGGTGAACATCCCCGATCTGAGGAACAAGGGTAAGGGTGATGTGGTGGAGCAATTCTTCGGAGGACATGCGGCAAGTTACCCATGCCTTAGCCCGCTGCCATGTGCTAAACCACTGTTCCTGCGGTTGTTTTTCCGGGAGATACTGTGGTTTTGACGGAATTACTGAGCCAGGACTTCCAGTTCCGTCCGTCTGTTTCTGGATCGACCGGCTTCATCAGTATTTGGGGCGACGGGTCGGCTGGCTCCGAAGCCCTGGAAACTAAGTCTGGAGGCATTTATGCCTTTGGATTGAAGGTATTCCGTCACGGCGCGTGCGCGTCTGGTGGACAGCGTCATATTTTCTGTCGCCTGTCCGACATTGTCGGTATGCCCGTTGATACGGATCCGCACCCCTGGGTTTTCCTGAAGCCATCTGACGATGATGTCCAGTTCAGCGGCCGATTCCGGCCTCAGGCTGAAATCTCCGGTGGCGAAAAAGATGTTGCGCAGGGTGATCTGGGCATCCTTACGCACGGGTTGAAGCGGAATATCCATGCGATAGGTGGAATCCGGCACTTTCGAAGAAAAGGGGAAATTCCCCGAAAAGAAAAGGTATCCTTTCCGGTTCACATGAAAAGCATAGTCGCAGCCCAGTGGAAGCGGCATCATATAATATCCTTCCTCATCTGTCTGGATTCGGCTCAAGCGCCGGCCCGTGGTCAGGTCCACCAATTCCACGGCCGAGGGAAGACCGGTCCTGCTGAGGCTGTCGATGACCTGCCCTTCGACCCACAGGGTGCTGACCGGCCTGACATCTTCCCGGAGCCCGAAGGTGTACAGATCAAGACCTCCCCGTGAATCGGCGCGGTCGCTGGCATAAAAGGCCGTTCGTCCATCGGCAGACACGACCATGCTGCCTTCATTTTCAATGGTATTGATCGGATAGCCCAGGTTTTCGGGGGCAGACCAGCTGCCATCAACCTGGCGTCGGGTCAGAAACAGATCATCCCCGCCGTAACCACGATGCCCGTTGGACGTGAAATACAGGGTTTGATTGTCGGCATGAATGAATGGACTCGACTCATTGCCGGGGGAGTTGACCGCCGGTCCGAGGTTTTCCGGCTCAGACCACTGCCCATCCGTACCTCGTCGGGTCACCCAGATGTCGCTGCCCCCCTGTCCGCCGGCCATGCTGCTGGCAAAGTACAATTCGCGCTTGTCAGGAGAGAGACTGGGGGCGGATTCCCAGGCTTCGGTGTTGACCATATCGCCCATGTTCTTGGGCAGGCTCCAGCCTGTGCGGGTTCGTATGGAGAAATACAGGTCACAGTTTCCGAATCCGTCAGGGAAATTGCATCCTGTGAAGAACAGGAGCTGTCCGTCCAGCGAAAGGGTTTGTGCTCCTTCGTTCAGCCCGCTATTGATTTCTCCATTGAGCGCACCGGCGAGGCTCCAGCCATCCGGGTGTTTGTGGCTCATAAAGAAATCCTCGTTCCGGCCACCCAGGCGGCGGGTGAAGACCAGGGTTTTGCCATCGATCGTCAGGGCGGGGAAATACTCGGAGTCTCTACTGTTGATGCTATCGCCCATGTTGCGAGGGCTGAACACGTAGTTTCGGTCTTTTTTTACAGAGTCCACGGCCAATGCGAAGTTCATGCAGTCGAGTCGGTAATTTGCCGCTTTCCTGGCTCTTTCATCCTGCCCGGGTGATGCCAGGAATGCCTTCAATGCAGGTTTGGCCCGAGAAAACGCACCCATCCCTGCGAGGTTGATGGCATAGGGCAGTTTGTACTCTGCGGTGTAGGCCGGGTCGAGGGAGAAAGCTTTTTCATACTGTTCCACCGCCTGCGCGTACTCTTTGAGTTCTCCGTGGAGTCCGGCTTTGGACAGGTAGGCATCCACAAATCCGGGATCTGCGGAGATGGCCTGATCCACCCAACTGATGGCCTCCCTGTACTGTCCGTTTCCGGCGATCTCCAGGGCTTTTCGATAGGCCGCGGCGGCCTTCTTTCCCACTTTCGACGGGTCATAACCTTGTCCCCATGCCGGAAGCTGCAGGATCAGAAGCATCAGTGCGGGGAGAAAGCGTCTCATGGTCGCCGTTTTTAGTGGGATAAACCGGATGTCAGGGCACGTCTATATATTTATGCGTCTGCAGTGAGAGTTCCCACTGAGGATGGGTCTTGATGTAATCCACGATCAACGGCGTGATGGCTTCTGATTTCTCCCATTCAGGCTGGAGGTAAAGTTTGCAGCCGGGCTTGGTCATGGCGGCATGTTCTTCCGCCCATGCGAAATCGGATCGATGGTAGATGACCACCTTGAGTTCGTCTGCCTTGTCTACCACTTCCGGCAGCGGCGCCTTGAACTTCTTGGGAGATACGCAGATCCAATCCCAGAAGCCGGTGATCGGGTAGGCGCCGGATGTTTCGATATGGGTTCTCAGGTTCTTGGCCCTCAACGATCGTGTCAGTTCCCAAAGGTCGTGCATCAGCGGTTCTCCTCCGGTTACAACTACGATGGTTGCCGCGGTGGCACGTACGGAAAAGATGAGGTCGTAGATCTGCATCGTCCGGTGCCGGTTGACGTCCCAGCTTTCCTTTACGTCACACCATACGCATCCAACATCGCAGCCTGCAAGCCGAATGAAATAGGCCGCTTTGCCGGTGTGAAATCCTTCTCCCTGAAGCGTGTAAAAATGCTCCATCACCGGCAGCCCGCCGGTGTCAAAATCCTGGTGTTCAATCATTGTCAAATCTTGTCTTTTGCGATGCAGGCCTTCCATGTGTTCATCAGCAAAGCCGCGATGGTCATGGGGCCGACTCCGCCCGGTACGGGTGTGATATAGCTGCAGCGGGGGGCAACACTGCTGTAATGTACGTCGCCTTTGATGCTGAAGCCGGATTTTTTTGATGTATCAGGTATGCGGGTGATGCCCACGTCGATGACAACGGCACCTTCCCGGACCATATCCGCCGTCAGGAACTCGGGCCGTCCCAGGGCGGCGATGATGATATCCGCCTGGAGGCAAATTTCTTTCAGATTCGGCGTGTGTGAGTGGCAGACCGTTACGGTGCAGTTGCCTGGGTAGTCGTTGCGGTTCAGGAGTATGCTGATGGGACGGCCGACGATATTGCTTCTTCCGATCACCACGGCATGTTTTCCCTTGGTTTCGACCTTGTAATGTTCGAGCAGGAGCAGGATGCCGTAAGGGGTGGCTGGCAGAAAAGCCGGGAGTCCCTGCACCATCCTTCCTACGGATTCGGGATGGAAGCCGTCCACATCCTTATCGACCCGGATCGATTCGATCACCCGCTGCTCGCGGACATGAGCGGGGAGCGGCAGTTGAACCAGGATGCCGTCCACATCCGTATCCCCATTCAGGATCTCGATATGCTCGAGCAAGGTTTCCTCCGGAATGTCCGCCGGCAGGCGAAGCAGGGTTGATCTGAACCCGATCTCCTCACAGGATTTTACCTTGGAAGCCACGTATGTTTCACTGGCTCCGTTGTTGCCGATGAGGATGGCTGCGAGGTGTGGGATCTTTTTCCCTTCCAGGTTGCGTGCTTCCACCTTTTTTTTCAGGTCTTCCCGCACCGATTGCGAGACCAACTTACCATCCAGCGTTTCCATAGTGCAAAGGTACCGACGGTGAAAATGCCGCCCAAATCCCGTCTTCCCCACTTTGAACAGGCCTGCTGCAGATGGGATCTTTGCCGCATGAGTAAGGCTAGGCTGTTCACGTTTGTTTTTGCCTTGTTGATGTTGATGAAAGACATCTCCGGCCAGACCGTTTTGATGCCGGCGCATGCCGTCTGGCAATATGCGGCCGGCCTGGCGGGATCGAAGCAGGATGCCTTCGGGATCCTGAGGCATCCGGCGATGTCGGAAATCCCCGGACTTGCTTCCCTGGGATTTGCAGGAGAATCCATGTCTGGCATTCCGGGTACTGCCACGCTATCCGCCGTGGCAGGGATCAGGTCGGGTGGCGGGGTCGCGGGTTGTGTCCTGGATCATCGATCCATGGCGGGTTCCGGGGAGACCCGAATTCTTTTCGGGTATGCGTTACCGCTATCTTCTTCGCTTCGTGTGGGGCTACGGATAGGATTTCAGGGTTTCCGGGTACCGTCTCATCGCATGATCTCCGGACTGCCGATAGAATGGGGGTTGGTATATCGGCAGCATCGCCTGTCATTCGGCGTGGCTGCGAGCCACCCTGTGACGCTGTCTTCGCATAGATCCCATCCGGGCATCCCCGGAGTATTCAGAGTAACGGCCACTTATGAATTGTCTACCGGTACCGGACTGGCCCTGGATGTCGTCAGGGAGGAAGGATGGGGGCTTTCCTGCCGGCCTATGTTCTTTTATGCGCCGAACACGGCATTCAGGCTGACCGCTGGGGTGATTGCCGACAAAGGGTCAATGTTCCTGGGGCTGAGATATCAGCGTTCTTCCCTGGGTTTTCAGATGCTTTTTGACCGTCACCCTTTACTGGGCTGGACAGGTGCGTTCGGGATTGATCACCATTTTCAAGGGGAGGTGAAAAAATGAAGTTTCGTGTCTGGTGTTTTCTGTGGTGGCTGGCGGTTTCGGGGGGATGCTGCGCTCAGGAGGAGCAGGTGAGGGAGATATCTGCCGGTGATCATGAGCAAAGAATGCTTGCCGATCGTTTCGATCAGTCTGAGGATGAAGAAGTTGGATTGCATCTCGATCATCTGCTGAGGTTTCGGTTGGCGATCAACACGGTGCGTCCTGAGCGGCTGTTGGAATTACCAGGGATCACTCCGATACATGTCCGGCATTTTACCGCCTATCGCGCGATGCTTGGACCATTTACAGATGTCATGGAATTACAGGCGATCCCTTCATGGGATCCGGAGACCGTGAGGCGGGTCATGCCTTATGTAAAACTGGCAGATCGGGAGAACCCGCTGCCGTTGTTCTCGGAACGGTTCAGGAAGGGGGAGCATCTCCTGCTCTTACGGACCGGCGCTTCCTTCAGGATGGGCGGAGATCTTTCGGTGGATACGACCATGAAAGGAGGACCTCTGCGCAACCTCCTTCGGTACAATTATCGTTTCGGGCAACTGATGCAGTGGGGGATGACCACGGAAAAAGATCCTGGGGAGCCACAATGGCAGCGGGGTCGGGGAGGCCCCGATTTCATATCCGGGCATGTCTCGGTTCGTGAGCTCGGCGTCATTCGTTCGCTGGTACTGGGCGATTTTCAGGTATCTCTGGGGCAGGGGTTGATCCATTGGCAGGGGATCTCATTTGGCATGGGATCGGATGCGATGTCGATCCTGCGTCAGGCTCCTGTGTTCAGGCCCTACAACGGAACAGATGAAAACAGATTTCATCGGGGAGGCGGGCTACACCTCCGGCATAAAAGGTGGGATGCGTTTGTTTTTCATTCATCGGATCGAAAAGATGCCAATCTGGCCATTGACAGTGCAGCCGGACTGACCGTGCGATCTGTATTGACATCCGGACTTCATCGTACGGAGGAAGAGCTGGTTGACCGGGATGCCTTGCGGATTCGGACGTCCGGTGTCGGTATTCGTTACAGCAGGGCTGTCTGGCATGTCGGCTGGCAGGGCATCCGGCATGAATTCGGGCATCGGTTGGAACCGGAAGATGAGCCTTATCGCAAGTATGCCATTCGGGGGAATCATTGGTGGAACCATTCCCTTTCCTGGGGTGGTACGATTCGGAATATACACTTGTTCGGGGAGGGGGCTCTTGATCTGAAGGGCAGATTCGCTTTGCTTCAGGGCATGCTTCTCACGCTGCATCGTGACCTGGATATCAGTTTGTTATACCGACAAATTGATCATGGTTACAGGGCCTGGCAGGCGGATGCCCATACGGCGCAGGGAGAGCCCATGAATGAAGCCGGGTGGTATGCAGGTGGATCCTTTCGGCCGGTTCCGGGTGTAAAACTGGATGGATGGGTAGATATTTGTCGGTTTCCTATGTTGAAATATCGCCTGGATGCGCCATCTTTTCGCAGGGCTCATCTCTTGAGTCTGCAATGGCAGCCGGACAAGCGTACCCGTCTGTATTGGCGTTGGCAGGGGGAGCTGGCCGAGCGTAATCTGACGGTCACCGCATCCGGCATGCGTACGATCAAGGAGGTTCGTCGTATAACCTGGAGGTGGCATATGGATCACGCGCTGCCCTCCAATTTTCAGCTCCGGTTTCGGGCGGATGCCAGTCGGGTCGAGGAAGACGGTCGTATTTTCAGAGGTGGCTTGCTATTCATCGATCTGCTATATAAGCCGCCGATGGCTAAGTTCAGGTGGACAGGCCGTTTTGCCTGGTATGAGGCCGATGACTTTTCTGCCAGGCTTTTTGCCTATGAGCACGATGTTCCGTTTCAGCAATCCATGGCGATGCTGCATGGCCGGGGTGTCAGGATGTACATGGTGATGCAATACAGGCCTGACCGAAATTGGCAGGTCTCTCTGAAGACGGGATTGGGTTTGAAACAGGCGTCTCAGGTTCAGGATGCGGATGTTCGGCTACAGATCATTTATCGAAGGTCTGCAGATTGATGGCTGGGGTCATACCATGGATTATGCCAGTGGCGTGGGGCCTCCAAAATGCATCGGAATCTGGATCTCTTCCAGATCTTTGATGACGCCGCTGGCCTGTTCAAATTTCTCGATATTTTCCCGAAGGGCGTTCATGAGTCTTTTCGCGTGCTGAGGGGTCAGGATGATCCTGGATTTGACGCGACTTTTCGGGGTGCCGGGCATGACGTTCACGAAGTCCAGGACGAATTCGGCATGGCTATGGGTGATGATGGCCAGGTTGGCATACTGGCCTTCCGCTACTTCCTCTGAAATTTCGATGTTGAGCTGAT
>CAJBZC010000496.1 GCA_903959965.1 uncultured bacterium | reverse complement strand
TGTCTACATACCCCGTAGTATACAAAGTTCAAGAATCAATGTCCCCCCTGACCGGCCACGTATTTCATTGCATAGACGCACACACCTGCGGTAACCCGGTACGTGTGGTGGCATCCGGTGGACCAGCCCTGGAAGGCAACAATATGAGCGAAAAACGACTGCACTTCATGCAGTCTTACGACTGGATCCGAAAAAGCCTGATGTTTGAACCCCGGGGACATGATATGATGAGCGGAAGTATCCTCTATCCACCTCATGATCCGGAAAATGATGTCGCCGTGCTCTTCATTGAAACCAGCGGATGCCTGCCCATGTGTGGGCATGGCACGATCGGTACCATCACGATCGCGGTAGAAAAGGGACTGATCATACCTAAGATCCCTGGTCGCATTCGCATGGAAGCACCCGCCGGCCTGGTGGAGATCAGCTACTTACAAGAGGAAGGCCGTGTACGTTCCGTAAAACTCACCAACGTGCCGTCATTCCTGGCGGCTGAACATCTCGAAGTAGACAGTCCTACGCTGGGAAAACTGAAAATAGATGTCGCCTATGGGGGAAATTTCTACGCAATCATCGATCCGCAGGAAAACTTTCCCGGCCTCGATCATTTTCAAGCGGACCAACTCATCAGCATGGCCCGCGAACTCCGAGACGTGATCAATGAGAACTACACCTTCGTACATCCACAAAATGAAAGCATTCATGGATGTTCGCATATCCTGTGGACCGGGCCGGTCATGAACCCGGCATCCACGGCCAGGAACGCGGTTTTTTACGGCGACAAAGCCATCGACAGATCCCCCTGTGGAACAGGCACCAGCGCCCGGATGGCGCAATGGTATGCCAAAGGGAAACTCAAGCCCGGAGAACCGTTCATTCACGAAAGCATCATCGGTAGTACATTCACCGGGCGCATTGAAGAGGTTTTATCAATGGATGGACAACCCGCCATCAGACCTTCCATTGAAGGATGGGCGAGAATCTACGGATACAACACAATTTCTGTGGATCCGGATGACGATCCCTACCACGGAGGATTTCAGGTCATTTGACAAGTTGAGCGCAGGAAATGTCTTCCGACATCATTAATGATCAATGCATCCACTATTCAAATTCATATTGATTCAAAAAATCATAAAAGAAATTCGACCAACAACACTGAACCAACATGAAACAATACGTCATCATCGCTCAGGACGGAAAAGACGAAGGAGCCGTTGACCGCAGAATGCAGGAGAGACCTGCACACCTGGCCGGTGCAAGAAAACTGAAGGAACAAGGATCCTTCATCACAGGAGGTGCCATACTCGACGACAACGGCACCATGCGCGGCAGCGTCATGATCGTACAATTCGAGTCCGAAGAAGGACTGAAACAATGGATGTCAGAGGAACCATATATTTTAAACGGCGTATGGACGGACATCCAGGTGAAACCCTTCCGCGTGGCGGATGTCTGAAATGCTTACAGTCCCGCAAATTTATGTATTCCAAAGCCGAATTTCTTCCCCGGCATACTCGATCCTCCGATCGTTTCAATAGAGATTCATTTCGCTAACAGGCCAGCACGCAGGGATTGTCCTTTCCGAAAGCGCAATGCAGTCTGTAGTTTTTTTCTTACCTTGATAGAGGTTGAACACTTCACTTCACAGAAACAATGCACGTATAGTTCTTGCATGCGCGATTACTGAGCATGACCAAATTTCAAGATTGATCATATGACACGTCCATCGATCATTGCCTGCCTGCTACTTAGTCTGTTGTACGTGCCCATCGAGGCCCGACTGCAGACCGGAATCATAAGACCGGTTAACTTCTCCAAGGTAAATATCACAGACGCCTTCTGGCGACCCAAGATCGACCTGGTAGCCACCAAGACACTTGACGCATGTATCTACCAGACGGAAGTGAAGACCGCCCGCATACGAAACTTCGAAAAAGTCGCCCGCAAACAAGGCGAAAAGCATGAAGGCATCTTTTATGACGACAGTGATGTCTTCAAGGCGCTGGAAGCCATGGCCTACTCCTTGCAAACACATCCAAGTAAAACGATGGAAGGAAAATGTGACGAGTGGATCGATAAGATCGCAGCCGCTCAGCAATCCGACGGATACCTCAACACCTACTACACACTCACGGCGCCGGATAAACGATATTCGGACATGAGCATGCACGAGGACTACAACAACGGGCATCTCATCGAAGCTGCAGTCGCCTACTATGAAGCCACAGGCAAAAGAAAACTGCTGGATGTAGCCATTCGGTGGGCAGATCATTTCGACCGGATCTTTGGCCCCGGCAAGAGAAATTGGGTGACCGGACACCAGGAACTGGAACTCGCACTCGTGAAACTCTATCGAACGACCGGAGAAAAACGATACCTCGCACTGGCCGATTGGCTGCTGTCGGAACGCGGACAACGTCACGCTGTCGGCTATACATGGTCTCAGTGGAAAGATACCGCCTATGCCCAGGACCTGGTCCCCGTCAAGCAACAACGAGAGATTACCGGCCATGCCGTACGTGCTATGTACCTCTACACAGGAGCAGCGGACGTAGCCACACATACAGGAGACACAGGTTATCTGCACGCAATGCGCAGGGTCTGGGAAGATGTGGTATTTCGAAATATGTACGTCACCGGCGGCATCGGATCAGCAGGTAGCAATGAAGGCTTTTCGACCGACTACGACCTGCCTAATGAACAGGCCTATTGCGAAACCTGTGCCTCTGTCGGCATGGTCTTCTGGAACCAGCGCATGAATGCCCTCACACGCAACACGGAGTACATAGATGTGCTCGAAAGAAGCCTGTACAACGGTGCGCTGGACGGCCTCAGTCTGACAGGCGACCGCTTCTTTTACGGAAACCCGCTGGCTTCACGAGGCCAGCATCAGCGACGCGAATGGTTCGGAACCGCCTGCTGTCCATCGAACATCGCCAGACTCGTGGCATCGCTGGGTAATTATCTTTATGCGACAGATGATGATGGCATCTACATCAACCTGTTCGTACAAAGCGAAACCCAGGTAAATATGAAGGGGAACAACGTGGGTGTTCAGATGAAAACAGCCTACCCATGGAATGGCTCAATGACCTTGCAGGTAGACCCCGCCAGTCCGGATTCCTTCGGTATTCGCATACGCATTCCCGGATGGTTGGCAGGTAACACCGCACCCGGAGGACTGTACAACATGCAAAACTCCGACGCTAAAAAGATGCCCGTCTTCATGGTGAATGGAAACCCTGTCTCTTCGGTTATGCGTGACGGTTATGCCTGTCTGTCAAGAAAATGGAAGAAAGGAGATCATGTGACCTGGACCTTCGACATGCCCGTACAGCGATTGTACGCCAGGGACGAAGTGGGACAAAACAAAGGTCGGACAGCCATCCAGCGCGGACCACTCGTTTACTGCGTAGAAGGTGTCGATAACGACAGTGCCGCCTGGAATATCATCCTGCCGGAGGATGTAAAACTCAAACCAGTCCAACATAAAATATTAAACGAACCTGTCATCGCGCTGAAAGGAGAAACCCCCGTACTCATCACCTCTTCCGATGGAAGATCCGCAAAGACAGCATTGCGCACCATTACGGCCATCCCTTATTACGCCTGGGCCAACCGGGGAAAGACTGAAATGCAGGTCTGGCTACCCACCCGGATCAAAGATGTCAAAATCAACTATCGACCATGAATGCTCTGATGAAGATAAAAAGACAGATGATCGTACTGATGCCGCGGATCATCATTTTCTACTGCCTGCTGCATCCGCTAATACCGCTGGCTCAAATCGATAACAGCAGGATCTGGACAACCGCACAGGCCAATGCCTGGTACGCGGGCAAATCACTCAACATCGGCGCCAACTTCCTTCCCAGCACCGCTATCAACCAGCTCGAAATGTGGCAGGCCGAAACCTTCGATTCCGCCACCATCCGGCAGGAACTCGGATGGGCGGCCGCCATCGGGATGAACACCATGCGTGTCTATCTGCACGATCTCGCGTGGAAGGCAGACCCCAAAGGTTTCAAAAAAAGAATGAACATCTACCTGGACATCGCAACCAGGCAAGGCATATCCACCATATTCACCGTCTTCGACGACTGCTGGAACCCCGACGCAAACATCGGCCTGCAGCCTGCACCCAAACCGGGCATCCATAACAGCGGATGGGTCAGAAGCCCCGTAAAATCAGTGCACGACGACAGCAACCAATGGGCCTACCTCAAAGCATATGTGCAGGATGTCCTGCGCAGTTTCCGTCGCGACAAACGAATCCTCATGTGGGATCTCTACAACGAACCCGGAAACAGCGGCTACGGACAAACTTCCATGCCCCTGCTCCGAAAAGTGTTTGAATGGGCCTGGGAGATCCGCCCCGATCAACCCCTCACCTGCGCCACCTGGAACAACGACCAACAATACAATACGTTTCAACTCGCTGCCTCCGATGTCATCACCTTCCATAACTACGGAGATGCAAACAGCCTTCGCAAAGAGATCGAAAAATTGAAGACATACAACAGACCCGTGATATGCTCCGAATACATGGCCCGGACAAGGAACAGTCTCTTCCAGACGCATTTGCCGATCTTTGTTGAAACCAAAGTGGGCGCGATCAACTGGGGACTAGTGGCCGGAAAGAGCAATACCATCTACGCCTGGGATACCCCGAAGCCGGACGGCACCGAACCCAGACTGTGGTTCCATGATGTGTTCAGAAAAGATGGTACCCCTTACCGTGAAGAGGAAGTGGAAGCGATCAGAAAAGCGGCGGGCATCAAAAAATAAATATAAATATAAATCGCGAAAGCTTCATCAACCTTACATGTCAAGAGTCATCATCGCCGGAGGCGGCGTCATTGGTTTGTGCAGTGCATACTACGCCCGGAAGGCGGGCCATGATGTGACCGTCATCGAGCGGGGAGACTTTTCCAACGGAACATCCTTCGGCAACGCCGGCTATGTCTCTCCCAGCCATTTCGTACCCCTAGCATCACCCGGCATCATCGCCAAGGGACTGCGCTGGATGCTCAGCTCCACCTCCCCCTTTTACATCAAACCCCGGCTCAGCCTGGATCTGATCCGCTGGGGACTTACCTTCTGGAAGCAGTCGAACCGACACACCGTGGAGCGCAATGTCCCGCATCTGCATGCGATCCTCCAGCTTAGCCGACACCTGCAGAGTGAACTCAAAGAGGAACTCTCCCATCCCTTCCTCATGGAAGAGATCGGCTGCTTCATGCTCTATCAGAACCCCGCTACAGAACAACATGAAAAGGAACTGGCCGATGAAGCGGCAGGCCTGGGCATCGAAACCCGCATCCTGAGCGGAAAAGAAGTACAGGAGATGGAACCCGATGTGGAAGTGAAAACCCTCGGCGGAGTACTCTATCCAATCGACTGCCATATCCATCCAGGACAGTTCATGCATTCGTTGCACCATGCACTCAAGGAAATGGGAGCACAGCTGCAATTAAACACGAACATCACCGGATTCGAGCGTAAGGGTAAAAAGATACAGGCAGTAATCACCGACAAGGGTCGATTTGAGGCCGATGAAGTAGTCATGGCCACGGGGTCATGGTCACCCGAAATTTCCCGCATGCTGGGCATCAACATGATCCTGCAGCCCGGAAAAGGCTACAGCATGACCTTCGATCACCTCAACAAGAATCTGAAATACCCGGCCATCCTGGTGGATAAACGCGTAGCGATGACCCCATTCGGAGATTCATTGCGCATGGGAGGCACCATGGAGATCAGCGGACTCCACTCCCCCACCCTGGTCAAGCGCGCACAAGCCATCATGGCCGGAGCCAAAGCCTATTACCCTGGACTTGAAGTATCTTTCCCGGGTCCAGAAAAGATCTGGCATGGATACCGGCCGCTGAGTCCGGATGGCCTCCCTTACCTGGGCCGCCATTCGAAATACGACAACCTGGTCGTCGCCAGCGGACATGCGATGATCGGCATCACCCTGGCGGCCGCCACCGGAAAAATCGTGGAGGAACTCGTCAGCGGCACCCCGACGAGCATCAACATCAGCGGATTTGACGTCCAACGCTTTGACTAGCGGTCACGACTACCCGAGACCGATCTCGTAATGCATTTCAGGGATCTCGATGTCGCTATAGCCCTTTCTGAGCAGTCTCTCCTTGAAGTCCTCCTGCACATCATACTCGCCATGAACGAGGAAGATCTTTTTGACAGCCTGCGCATCCTGACATGCAAGGAACTGGCTAAGGTCCTCGTAATCGCCGTGGGCACTCATACTGCGAATGCTACCGACCTCGGCATGCACTTCTCGCGGAACGCCAAAGATGCTGACTTCCTTTTTGCCGGACTGCAAACGTGCACCCAACGAATGCGGTTCGCAGTAGCCCGTCAGCAAGATAGAGTTTCGGCTGTTTTCCACATTATTGTTGATGTGATGCTTCACCCGACCGGCATCGGCCATGCCGCTGGCGGAGATGATCACGCAAGGATCCCGGTGAAAGTTTAGCAACTTGGAATCTTCCACCGTTTGTATATACGACAGTCCGGGAAATGAAAACGGATCATGATCTGTTTCCAGTACGCGTTGAATGGTAGGGTTGAAATACTCCGGATAATGCTTGACGATCTCTGTAGCCTTGATGCTCAGGGGACTGTCTACATAATAAGGCACTTCAGGCAACCGGCGTTCCAGATCGAGTTGGTTCAACGCATAGAGTATCTCCTGGGTTCGGCCGACACTGAAAGCGGGGATGATCAACTTGCCGCGTTTCTTCAGGCAGGTATTTTCGATCCATTCCAGTAATTGATCCACCGTGGGGGAATGCAGGTCATGAAGACTATTGCCGTATGTTGATTCCAGGATGATATAATCCGCCTGCGGAAAAATCGCCGGAGATTTCAGGATGATGTCCCGAAAACGCCCGACATCCCCGGAGAAGGTCAACTGACGCATTTTCCCGTCTTCCTGGATCCGCAGGTGCACCGCGGCGCTGCCGATGATATGCCCGGCATCGGTGAACATCAATTCCACCCCCTCTTCGATCCTGAACCAGGATCCGTAATTCACCTCTTCGAAATGTTCCGCAGCTTTTTTCGCATCTTCTTCGCGATAAAGCGGCTCCAGTAAAGGCTGTCCCCGGGAAGACCGGATCTTGTTGATGTATTTTACATCATCCTCCTGAATTCCGGCAGAATCCTCCATCAGTACCGAAGCCAGCTCACGAGTCGCCGGCGTGCAATAGATCTTCCCCTTGAAACCATCTTTCACCAGTTTGGGGATCAAGCCACTGTGATCAATATGTGCATGCGAGAGCACCATGTAGTCGATCACACGTGGATCGAAGCCCCAATGCCGGTTCATCGCGTCGGTCTCCTTACCCATCCCCTGGAACATTCCACAATCCAACAGGATCTTTCTCCCCCCCGACAGCGTAAGTAAGTGCTTGGAACCCGTTACCGTTCGGGCCGCGCCATGAAATGCAATCTTCATTCATCTAAAATTTTAGTGTTCAACAAAAGGTTACTCAGGCCTTCACTTTGAAAGACCAGGTGATCCTGAAGGAAGAAACGATATCACCATTCCGATTTCGTCCGGTCGAATGTGCCGTGAAAACCACTGGTTCACCCGTCCTGGTCGTTTCCTCGATCGCTGACCTGAAACCATCTCCGTCCTCACAGGTGAAGGTAACCAGTTCCGTTCCTTTCTTGATGAAATCCGCCTCAAGATGAACGACCAGCATCGAAACTTTGGGATTCCGCTGATACAAATGCGCCATGGCAAGTATGCCCGTGCTAAGCTCAGCCGCCATGGCCTGACAGGCGAAATAGATCGATCTGAAGGGATTCTGAGAGATCCATCGGTATGGAACCGTCGCCACGGCCTGATGTTCCGTCACCTCCCGCAACCTGACCCCGCAAATAAAGGCCGCCGGCAATTTCAACAACAGGAAGAAATTGAATCTAAGTCGACTATTCGTCTGACGAAGGAAGCTTTGCAAGCCTGATGAGTTCATGACCTGAAGTTAGCCATTATAGCAAAGTGAATCACCTTCTCATGGAATCATGCAGATATCGGGATGTCATCCCTGACATGCCACTGAACTGTTAATTGGATCCATACTAAGGCTGAATATCTGCAGAAAAAGAACTTATTGTTAAATATTTTTATTATTTTCAATTTGAAAGTTTAAACATTTGCATTCCGGATTTCGTACCGCATTGACTGAACAGAGACATGCCGAGTCATCGACCTATGATGCGTGTGATGTAACCTGAAGCCTGTGAACTTGTGAAAAGACGGGTTGACAAAGGAATTGAGCCATGAGCATTTCAAGATCAGGCGGGCCGGAAACACATCTGTTCCGCATACAGTTGAAGGAGGGATCCGACCACTCGGCAGCATGGGTAAACGGGATCGCCCTCAAATTACATTTACAGGGCAGAGCCGCCATTGAAGGAAGGGTCGTCCACATGATGCTCAACGCAAGAGCTTCTGAGATCGAAGCGCTGCTGGAAAAATTCCTGTCAAACTTTGATCGTACATCAGGGGCATCACTGCTAAGCAGGGAACGACTTCCTTTTGTTTTTCTCTCCGGATTCAAGATGCTCCATGGATTAGAGGCCCTGCCGATTCGCGAACGACATGCCACCGAAGGTGACAATATGTGTCCGGATTGCAGAGCCGAACTCAGGAACCCCGACGATCGGCGGTTCGGATATCCATTTACAGAATGCCCGGTGTGCGCCCCCACCTTCCATGATCGGAATGCAAGCGCTGCACAGGAAATGGTGAACAATCTGACATGCATTCCCTGCAGGGACGAAGCCCTGGATCCAATCAACAGAAGATACCTTTTTGCCGATATCACCTGCCCGGCATGCGGCCCATCCTTGTTCTGGCAGCGACGAGGAGAGGCAAGATGGGAACAGCCACTGGAAGAAACCATCCTTCAGGCGATTGGATTGGTTAGGGAAGGCGGCATCCTTGCCATCAAGGGAAACGGCGGTTACCATCTGGCCTGTGACGCCTCCAATGAGCGATCCATCCGGAACCTGCGCAATAGAAAAGGAAATCGCCTGAAACCCCTCGCTGTAATGTTCCCTGGACTTTCAGAGGCCGCGGTGGACATGGAAATCAACGAACAACAGGCAGCAGCCCTGCTTAGCTCTACGGGCTCAATCGTCATATGCCCGATTCGGAATCAAGAAGTACAGACTCGCATTGTCAGAAAATCCTTGTCCGGCATCCTCGATCGTAAGGGAATCATGCTGCCACACAGCCCGTTGATGCAGATCATTTCCTCCGTTTTTGACGGACCGCTGGCGATAACCAGTGCCAACCGGTTCGGCCATCCGTTGATCTATCGATCTGAATCCCGGGCTGAGTTATGGGATTTCGCCGATGCCATCATCGATCATGATCGGCGGATCATCCATCCAAAAGAGGAACCTGTAATTCAATTCACAGACTCCGGTGAACGGATACTTTTGCGAAGCACACCATCCGGAGGAACAAAATTTTCCGTCGATTGGCATAACAAATCCATGGGCAGTGCAGTGGCCGTATCAATATCAACCCGCTTGAACATCGGATCCCTGAGGGATGGAATCTATCAAAGATTGGAGACGCCTGTTGATACCGATTTGAAGAATATAAGAAAAGACATGCTCGTGGGGGCACACGAGGGTGATGATATCATGCGAACCATTCCCGAACTGATCATTACGGATCGCAATGCTAAAGATCAGTCTGATATAATTCAGACATGGAGAAACCTATGGCCGGATGTCCCACTTATGAACACCTGGCACCATGAAGCGCATTTTGCTGCCGTCTTGTCGGAACATGGCCTGCTTCAAACGGACGAGGCTATTTTGGGTGTGGTGTGGGATCGAGGGGGCTATGGCCAGGACGGGCAGCAGTGGGGCAGTGAATTCATGATCAGACAGGAAGGAAAAATACATCCCTTCGTCGCCTTCGATGAACTTCCCTTCGCGGATGCGGATTCCGGCAGTTCGGGTCTCCGGATCGCTGCACTCGGACTGCTGCGACACAGGCTGGATGCCCGTCGGCTGATCGGACATCTTTTCAGCAGAGATGAATGGACCAGATATGAACGCTGGGCGATGCGAAGGCCCAATGCCACGACCAGAAGCATGTCTCACTTCATCGATGGTGTGGCCGCCATCCTGGGGCTTACAAAGGAAGGTTCTGAAGCCGGCGAAATGGACGGACTGCCGTTGATCGAAACCATCGCCCGCAGGATCCATATGGAAGTCAGCCTTCCTTATGAATTGAACCTTCGGAATGGGAAGGTCGATTGGCGATCCATGATCGACACCATCATTGGTGATATCGACAGCGGTGCGGGCAGAGAAATGGTGGCGAGAAGATTCCTCGCCAGTCTCGCATGCCTGATCGCAACAGTATCTTCTAAATCGGGCGTAAAAAAAGTGGCATTGAGCGGCGATGTATTCACCTCACCACTGCTGATCGACATGATCTCAGAACAGCTTGGACAAGGTACCGCACTATACTTACATCAATATCTCGCGCCGACAGACGAATGCATCAACCTTGGCCAACTGGCGCTTTGGGCAGATGCTAAACGCAGAGGACAAAGCCTAGAAACCGATGCCCGCTCATCAGTCCGGGATAATTCCGGGAGATCAGAATAAACCGGCAAAAATAATGGTGGAAACATGCTCAGACACAGGACATGCACATGCATTCCGCCACCTGTAGCCTGCCATAAAACAACGCTTATAACACTTCCATCTGTCCACGCAAGAGGTCTGAGAACTCATCCCTTTTCCGAATGAGTTTTGCCTCACCGCCGATCATCATCACTTCCGCGGGTTTTAGCCTGGAATTGAAGTTACTGCTCATCTCAAAGCCATACGCGCCGGCATTATGGAAGGCCAGCAGATCACCTTCGCGGACTTCATTCAGTTTTCGATCCCAGGCAAAGGTGTCTGTCTCGCAGATATTGCCGACGACGGTGTAAATGCGCTCAGGTCCGTCAGGATTCGAGATGTTGACGATATGATGATAGGATTCGTAGAACATCGGTCGGATCAGATGATTGAACCCACTATTGACCCCCACGAACACCGTGGCCGGTGTCTGCTTGATCACATTGGCCTTGACCACAAAATATCCGCACTGGCTGACCAAGAACTTGCCTGGCTCAAACCAGACTTCAAGATCCTTTCCCTTTTCACGGGCATATTGACTGAAAACCTCAGACAGTTTCTTCCCTAACAGTTCGATGTCGGTCTCCGGATCATCAGCCTTATATGGGACTTTAAATCCGCTGCCCAGGTCGATGAATGCCAGGTCCGGAAAATGCGCGGCCATCTGCAGCATCACCTCCAGGCCTTCCAGGAAAACGCCGACATCCTTGATCTCGCTGCCCGTATGCATGTGAATGCCCTTCACAACAATGCCGGTAGATTTCACAACGCGTTCTATGTGCCGGATCTGATGAATGGAGATGCCGAACTTACTGTCGACATGACCGGTAGATATTTTGAAATTTCCGCCGGCCATGATATGCGGATTAAGACGAATGCAGACGGGATAGCTGTTGCCAAAGTGGTTACCGAATTGCTCCAGGATCGATATATTATCGATGTTGATGTGAACGCCCAGTTCCTTGGCAGCAACATATTCATCCAGATCCACGCAGTTGGGCGTGAATATGATGTCCTGCGGCGCGAAACCGGCACGCATACCCAACATCACTTCATTGATGCTGACGCAGTCGAGACCCGCGCCCAACTGGTGGACGTATCGAAGGATATTGATGTTCGTGAGCGATTTGCAGGCGTAAAAAAATCTCGCCTTGGTCTTGGCGAAAGCAGATTGCAGTCGCTTGTACTGCCAGGCGATACGTTCTGTGTGATATACATATACCGGAGTGCCGAAATTCCTGGCGATCTCCGCTAGTTCGTGTCCGCTTAGGGTGGGCGCGTGTTTGGACATGCTGGTTGTTTGTGGCAATAATTCGGTTGTAGGGTGTATCAAAAAGCGCTCCGTTGGCAGGTGGTAATTGGATCCTTATTCTTTTACTTCGGTTCCCTTGTCATCCCCTGATTCAGGATTCATCTCTTCCTTCTCATCGGGTATTGATGAATGGTCCATGGAAACAGTTTCAAGGGCAGCTTCCATCTCTACTGAAGGCGATGTGGTTCCCTCCGGCCTATCCGATCTGATGGCCAATTCTGCCATATCACTTGCAGGTTCATACGTCAGCATGGCGCCGGGTTCAAACTCGAAGTGTTCGGCATTGACGAGCGTAGGTTCCACGAACTGCTCTGCCAGCACCTCGTCGATCTTTGGCAACTGATTCGGGTCGTTCAGTCCGAAATAATCCATAAAATGACGTGACGTACCATACACCAGGGGTTTCCCCGGGTAGTGTTCATGCCTTCCTTTGATGATGATGAGCTCCTTTTCCAGAAGTTTCTGGATGCTGTAATCGGAACTGACACCTCGAATGGTTTCTATTTCCGACTTGGTGATGGGTTGCTTGTAGGCGATGATCGCCAGGGTTTCCATGGCCGCGTTGGAGAGACGTTTCAGGAACTTGTCTCCATTCAGTTGGGCGATGGTCTTGTGGTATTCCCGCTTGGTCAGAAACTGCCAGCCACCGCCGCTTTGACGGAGTTCGAAGGGATAGAAATCTGACCCGTACTTTTCCTGTATGCCATCGACGGCGCTTTCTACCTGATCGAGGGTTATCTTGTCTTCAAGAAATCCGAATGCATTGTTGATGAGTTCCACCACATCTAGGGATGTGAGGGGCTTTTCACTGGCGAAGATCAGTGCCTCGATATGGGTGATGAGATTCGAGATATCCATGGCTGGGGCATTGCGATCGGCAGTGGCGTGGTTTTGTTTGATGATACGATCATCCTTGCAGCGCCGCGGCACCGCTCACGATCTCCGAAAGTTCGGTCGTGATGGCCGCCTGACGGGCACTGTTATAGGTGATACGCAGGGATTTGAGGAGTTCGTTGGCATTTTCCGATGCCTTATCCATTGCAGTCATACGAGCGCCATGTTCGGATGCATTGGCATCCAATACCGCCTTGTAAAGTTGCGTATTCAGGATCTTAGGCATCAATTCTGCTATGAGCGCGTTCTTTTCAGGTTCGAATATAAAATCGGCCTTACGTGACCTGCCTCCGGGTGCCGGGGTAGCCTTGGGAATCGGCAAGAAACGCTCGACCGAGTAACACTGGGTCGCTGCATTTCTGAATTCGCTGTACACAATTTCCACAATATCGAACTGCTTCTGGCTGAAGGCCTGAACGGCGGCCTGGGCACAAGCCTGAACTCCGGCGAAGGAAAGTTGCAGGAATATGTCCTTATAAGTGGTATCTACCTTGTATCCACGCTTCTGGAAGTACTCAGCGCCTTTTTTGCCGACACTCCAGATGGTGACATTCCCCTTGCGGTTTTGTTCGGCATACTTTTCTTCGATCGTAGCTTTCGCAAGTTTCTGGATATTGGCATTGTAGGCCCCGCAAAGTCCTCTGTCACTGGTGATGACAATGAAGAGTACCTTTTCTGAACCTCGGTCTTCGGCGAGTTTCATCCCCGAATCACTGGCGTCAGTTCCACTTACAATATTGCTCAGCATGTCCTGCAGCTTTCGGGCATAGGGGCGCATCTGAATAATGGAGTCCTGCGCTCTGCGGAGTTTTGCAGCACTCACCATCTTCATCGCTTTGGTGATCTGCTGGGTCGACTGGACCGATTTTATCCTGCTCCTGACTTCCTTTAACTGTCCGGCCATATGATCGTTCGGATTTTCTGAGTGGATGAAGCGAAGGCAGAATTTTCCCGCCTTTGTGCGTGCAAAGGTAATAAAAAAGCGGGAACCGGGTAGAACCTGCGGATCATTTCAGAGGTAAGTCCCCAACTCTTGGAGAGTTACCCACTCTTGGAGAGTTACCCACTCTTGGAGAGTCCCCAACTCTTGGAGAGTTGCCCACTCTTGGAGAGTTACCCACTCTTGGAGAGTTACCCACTCTTGGAGAGTCCCCAACTCTTGGAGAGTTACCCACTCTTGGAGAGTTGGACCGGTAATCACCGGGCAGCGAGAAGCGCAGCCCGTGCATCCGGATCGTCATATTGATCGACCAACCCGTGCAAGGATGCCCTAAGCCGCTTGCGAACACCTGCATAGGAAGATCGATCGTACACATTGCTCATCTCCGAAGGGTCCTTGGTCAGGTCATACAACTCCCATTCTCCCAGTTCATAAAAATAGATCAGCTTGTAACGGTCCGTCCGGATGCCGAAATGTTTGGCCACCCTGTGCTCCTGATTTTCATAAAAATGATAATACAAGCCATCATGGAGATTACCCTTTTGCTTTCCCCTGAGCACCGGAACCATGCTTTTACCCTGCATGTCAGAAGGGATCGAAAGCCCCGCTATGTCCAGCAGCGTTTCCGCCATGTCGATGTTCTGCACCAGGGACGCCGACTGACGACCTCCTTCTGTTACCCCTGGCCATCGAACAATCAGCGGTGTCCGAAAAGACTCTTCATACATAAATCGCTTGTCGAACCAACCGTGCTCCCCCAGATAGAAGCCCTGATCGGACGTGTAGATTACGATGGTATTGTCATCCAACCCCTGTTTTTTCAGATATTCCATCATCCGGCCGACATTATCATCCACGCTCTGCACGCAACGCAGATAGTCACGCATATAGCGTTGGTATTTGAAGATGGCCAGTTCCCTGCCCACCGGCGGACGGGCACGATAGGCATCAACAACGGGGCCGTATGCCTTGGTCCATCCCGCCTTTTCCTCCGGACGCAGCCGATTGAAAATGTTCTGCCAGGCTGCGCCAAGGCCGACCCGATCAGCCGGCGAAAGATCCAGCCCCAGCTTGAGGTCGTAATATTGATTCATGTCGGATGCCACTTCCATCTCCTGCTCCCGGGCGGCCCGGCCTCGTCCGGCGTAATCATCGAAATAATTTGCAGGCACAGGAAACTCTGTGGAATCGAACAGGTTTAGGTATTTCTGCTCCGGCATCCAGTTGCGATGGGGTGCCTTTTGATTGCAGACCAAAAAGAAGGGGCGACTCGTATCGCGCCGGTCAAGCCACTGTAAGGCTAGGTCTGTGGTCAGGTTCGTGACATAACCGGTATAATTCTTCTGGACACCATTTTCAATAAACCTCGGATTATAGTAATCTCCCTGGCCCGGCAGGATGTTCCAGTAATCGAATCCCTGAGGATTTGACACCAAATGCCACTTCCCGGTGATGGCCGTCTGGTAGCCCGCCTGCTTCAGCAACTTGACCACCGTCTGCTGGTCGCCATTAAAAGTGGAGTGGTTGTCCTTGAACCCGTTTTTGTGACTATGCTTCCCGGTCAAAAATACCGCACGGCTCGGACCGCAAATCGAATTACTCACAAAAGCCCTGGTAAAAAGCATACCTGAGGCCGCGAGTCCATCGATATTCGGTGTTTGATTGAGCCCGTATCCATAAGCGCTGATCGCCTGATAGGCATGATCATCACTCATCATGAAAATGATGTTCGGACGCTTCTGTTGCGCCTGTGTAACAGCAGTGAAAAGAAAAGAAAGAACCAACAAGCAATATCTGACGATCGGGGTGATCATAACCGGGTATGTTTACAACAAGATACGAATCCCGGACATATCATACCCGCTTATCATCAGAACCCTGAACTTCTCCTGTATTCCATACCCCTGCTCCGATCCATAGAATTCTGTGGTTGCTGACCGGTGAATTTGCTCAGCCTGTAGGTGAAGGTGGCCATGAAATACTGTGTCAAACGGTTGGTCCGGGTATCCGTGATGCTGTTGCCCGTCACACTCCGGTTGATGTTCGTCGCCTGCTTGAAGATATCATAGGCACTGAACCGCAGGAACCCGTTCTTCTTCTTGAACACTGTCTTCTCCAAAGACGCATTCATTAATGCTACATTCCCGTTCACCCCCGCAGCCAGACCGTTGTTGATCATGTAGTCAAAATCATAACGGAAGATCCAGCCACCTTTAAGATCCACACGTGCATTCGACGTGATCGTCCAGGAATTGAAGTCGAGGTTCTGCTGACCCGGCAATGAATAACGAGCCGTGTTGAGCGAATAACGTGCCCCGGCATCCCACTCAAACCACTCTTTATAGTTGAATTCAAAACGGAATCCCTGAGACACCAAGGTATTCTTACCCACATTCCTGGCACTGTCGATCAGGTTGATGTTGTGATTAAAATTCACCGTGCCGTTCAGACTGAATACATACTTGCGATTCTGGAATGGCTTGCTGAAATTATAGAAACCGGTCGCATTGTAAAAGCCGTCAACATTCTCCGGAATCGTCAGCTGAGAACCCGAACGTCCGAGCCGAATGCTGTTGTTCACGATCTTGTCCTGCGTAAAGCTGAAATTAGACCCGACAAAAAACACCCGCCCACTGGTGAAATTGAAATTATTAAAGAACAGACTCATATTGTGATTCTGCTCAGGCTTGAGCAATGGATTTCCCTTCGTTTGGTACTGGGGGTTTGAGTTATCGAGGACAGGTTGTAACTGATTGAAACTCGGTTGGCGTGCACTGCCCTGATAATTGAAATTTAAGGTCTTCGTCCGCGTGAAATTAACTGCCATACGAGCGACCGGAAACATGTTCACACGCTTCTGCGGCGTATAGCTGCTGTCCTTCGTGATAGAATACCCATTGAGGTTTACCGGCTGCAGATTCACACCCAACGAATAATTGTATTTCTTTTTCACCGTCCGGATGTTCGCACCCACGCGCTGGTTGATGAATGTGTTATCAAAGGCATTGCTCAACTGGGAATTCAACAGCCAGTCGCCATTGGGTTGATATACATATGCTTCTTTGTCGTTGTGCGACAGAGAATAGTTGTACGCATAGATCAGGTCCAGGTAACGATCCCGCATGATCGGCTCTGAATAGTTAATTCGTACGCCGTAATTCCGACTGTAATTATCCTGATTGATGAGTTGACGCAACGTACTGTCGATAGCTATCGGCAGGTTCAAATTGCGTGTGAAATTTAGTTTCTCGCTTTCACTAATATTGTCGTTTCCTCCCAGATTGATATTCGTCGCGAGATTTCGTCCACGCTTTCGAAATTTCAAATTCCAGATGGCATTAACTGAAATGTTCGGCGACGTACTACTGGATGTGTCACCATTACGGCCCATGCTCGTCATGATATTCTTACCATCCAGGAAGTTGAAGTCACTGGAAGACCGGTTATCACTCATGCCGTAGGTGATGCTTGGACTGATCTTGATGTAATTGAACGAGTCGACGTTGTACTCAAGATTCAGAAAGGCCCGGTGATTATTGCTGATGTTATTGCTGAAGGTCTTCTGGTTGTTGATGAAGTTCCCGCTGGCAAAGAAATTCTGCTGGGTGACATCACGCATGATGTCCGTGGATCTGCGCGTAAAACTGTAGCTGCCATAGAATGATCCCTTACCATTCTCGAAATCCTGACGATAGTTTGTGCCGATGGAATTGGTCTGGGATATGCCATCGTTTCCGCCGCCGCCACCGCCACGATTACCGCCGCCACCGCCGCCGTCGACAGATGCCATGATGGCACGACCAATACCACCTGAATTCAGATCCCGGCCACCACCACCGCCACCGTCATTGAATACACTGGCATTGGAGTTATTGGAATTCGCTGTAATCGAAAGCTGTTTGTTGTTATTAAAGATGTTCGTATTCAGGGTGCCCTGATATCGATCATCCGTGCCTACACCTGCCGTACCTCTTCCGAAGACGCCCTTATTCTTGTCTTTTTTCAATTGAAGATTGAGGACCTTCTCCGGCTCTCCGTCTTTGATTCCGGAAACATTGGCCATATCGCCATAATCATCGATGATCTGAACCTTGTCGATCATATCAGCCGGAAGCTCGCGGGTCGCCGCCTTCGGGTCGCCGCCAAAGAAATCTTTACCGTTCACTTTCACCCGAGTAACGGATTTGCCTTGGGCCGTGATGTTTCCGGACTTATCAACCTCGATGCCTGGAAGTTTCTTCAGCAGATCCTCCGTCATGGCATTCGGCTTCACCATCGTGGAATCAATCTTATATTCGACCGTATCCTCTTTCACTACGATCGGGGGTGTGGAGATCACAATCTCCTGGAGCGTGGTGGCGAAAGGCTGCATGGCAATATCCTCCAGACGGATATCCTCCAGAGATGCATCAAAGCTGAAGGATCGTTCTGTGACGACATACCCGATATTCGACACCGTGATATTGAACTTTGGAAACGGTACTTTTTTCAGGATGAATGCTCCATTATTATTGGTCACCGCCCTTAAGGTATCCTTTCCGCCCACGGCATAAAGCTTCACCGTGGCCCTGGATAAGGCGCTGCCCGACGTGTCTACCAGCCTTCCGGTCACCTGGCGGGAAACCTGGGCGTTCAGCGAGGATATCATCAAACACGTAATAAAAAACGTAAGAATCAACTTCATGATGCAAAGATATTGACTATGAGATGCCCAATCCGGCGGTTTCCTTTGCCTATGCTGTCAAAAAAGGGATGAACGGCGATTTTCCGGCTTGAAGGCCCCCTTATAATGCGTGGGAATGAAGGAAGAGAAACCAACCTGCCTATTGATGTGACCCGGAACTGAGGATTTATCCGAAGGATCCCCGCTCCCTCTGTTACTTTAACCGCCTGATCCATACCTTTGTGCATGTCAATCTGTCGGTTTTTCAGGGACTGCACGGATTTTGAAGAGATCATTTCTCCGCGCTGCGGAAGACATAATAACACAACATGTTCAATTTCTTATCCAAACTGCTCGGTGGCAGCAAGTCAGAAAAGGACGTCAAACAAATCCGGCCGATCGTTGAGGAGATCAATAAACACTTTCTTTCCTACAGATCGCTGGACAACGATGCCCTGCGCGGGAAAACGCTTGAATTTCGTCAACGCATCCGGGAACACCTGACGGACATCGACCTGGAGATTGGCGGCCTGAACAGCAAGGCGGAATCCCTGGATCCAGCTGACATCGTCGGCAGGGATGACATCTACCAGGAAGTTGACAGACTGCGTAAAAAACGAAACGAACAGATCGAGGAATCTCTGAAAGCAATGCTCCCTGAAGCTTTTGCAGTGGTGAAAGAGGCCGCCCGGCGGTTTTCGGAAAATGCAGAGCTCGTATCTGCAGCCACTCAGCATGACCGAGACTTGAGTGTTCGAAAGGAGCATATCCGGATCGAAGGAGATAAATCCATTTTCAAGAACAGCTGGATGGCCG
This sequence comes from uncultured bacterium, assembly GCA_903959965.1. Taxonomy (GTDB): domain Bacteria; phylum Bacteroidota; class Bacteroidia; order Chitinophagales; family Chitinophagaceae; genus Pollutibacter. Next base: position 10,402 of record CAJBZC010000496.1, on the reverse strand, counting down.
CCGGCAACCTCGTCACCTGGAACATGGTGCATTATGACGTCCAGCTGATCGGTGGTACCGTCTTGCATCAGGGTAAGATCTCAGAGATGTCCACCGGTGAAGGTAAAACACTCGTATCCACCCTGCCCGCCTACCTCAACGCGTTACCGGGAGCAGGGGTGCATATCGTGACGGTAAACGACTACCTGGCTCGCCGCGACAGTGAGTGGAACGGGACCTTGTTTGAATGGCTGGGACTGTCCGTCGACTGCATCGATAAGCATGAGCCGCACAGCGAGTCCCGCAGAAAGGCCTATCAGTGCGACATCACCTATGGCACCAACAACGAATTCGGCTTTGATTACCTGCGCGACAACATGGTCCACAATCCCGAAGAAATGGTGCAGCGCAGGCATCACTTTGCCATGGTCGATGAGGTCGACAGCGTTCTGATCGACGATGCCCGTACGCCGCTCATCATTTCTGGCCCCGTCCCCAAGGGCGATGATCAGCAGTATCATATCCTGAAACCCCGGGTGCAACAACTCGTGGAAGTACAACGACAGATCGTCAACAAATCCCTGCAGGAATCCCGTAAACTGATCGCCGAGGGTAAGGACGACCCACAGTCAGGCGGACTGCACCTGATGCGTGCCTATCGCGGACTGCCGAAGAATACCGCACTCATCAAGTTCCTGAGTGAACCGGGCGTACGCGTAAAGCTGCAGAAAGCGGAGAACCACTACCTGGCGGATCAGCAGAAACTGATGCCGGAAGTGGATGAGGAATTGTACTTCCACATCGATGAAAAAAACAAACAGGTCGAACTGACAGATAAGGGACTTCATTACATCACACGCAGTGGGGAAGACCCCAACTTCTTCGTGCTGCCCGACCTCAGCACGTCTCTCGCTGAGATCGAAAAAACGGAAACGGACTCGGAAGCGAAACTTCATCGCAAGGAATCACTATTGAGCGAATACGCCCAGAAGGCCGATCGGATCCATACTGTTCAACAGCTGCTCAAAGCATACTCCTTGTTCGACAAGGATGTGGAATATGTGGTCATGGATGGGCAGGTCAAGATCGTGGATGAACAGACCGGCCGTATCCTCGACGGCAGGCGCTACAGCGACGGCCTGCATCAGGCCATCGAAGCGAAGGAAAATGTTAAGATCGAGGCCGCGACCCAGACCTACGCAACCGTCACGCTGCAGAACTACTTCCGGATGTACCACAAGCTCGCGGGCATGACTGGTACAGCGGAGACGGAAGCCTCGGAACTTTGGAATATTTATAAATTGGATGTCGTATCCATTCCGACGCATCTGCCCTTGATCCGTAAGGATCAGGAAGACCTGGTGTACAAGACGAAGCGTGAGAAATACAAGGCCGTCATTGAAGAGATCGAAAACCTGCGCAACGCGGGCAGACCGGCCCTGGTGGGTACCACGTCTGTGGAAGTTAGTGAGCTCCTGAGTAGGATGCTTGCCCAGAAGAAGATACCCCATAACGTACTGAATGCGAAGCAGCATGCCCGTGAGGCACAGATCGTCGCGGAAGCGGGGATGGCCGGCAGCATCACCATCGCCACGAATATGGCAGGCCGGGGTACGGATATCAAACTCGGTCCCGGTGTAAAAGAAGCGGGTGGCCTGGCCATCATCGGTACAGAACGTCATGAAAGCCGCCGTGTCGACAGGCAGTTGCGTGGTCGCGCAGGCCGTCAGGGAGATCCCGGCAGTACTCAGTTCTACGTATCCCTGGAAGATGATCTGATGCGCATGTTCGGCAGCGACCGGATCGCCTCACTCATGGACCGCATGGGCTACAAGGAGGGTGAAGTCATACAGCATCGGATGATCACAAAGAGCATTGAACGCGCCCAGCGAAAGGTCGAAGAAAACAACTTCGGTATCCGCAAACGCCTGCTGGAATACGACGACGTGATGAACAAGCAGCGGAACGTCGTGTACACCAAGCGCCAGCATGCACTCTTTGGAGAACGACTCGCACTTGACCTCGACAATGCCTTCTACGCCGTAGCCGAAAACCTGGTATCCGGCTTCACAGGCATGAATGATTTCGAAGGCTTCCGCCTCGCGGCCATTGTAAATTTTGGCATCGACTCAACCGTCTCCGCCGATGAATTTGCCAAAGGCGATGTCAAGAAACTGTCTGAAAAAGTATACCAAGAAGCCATCACCGCTTATCAGCGTCGGAAATCCGAACTGATGAAACACGCGCTTCCGGTATTCCAAAATGTCCGAAGCACACAAGGGAGTCATATTGAAAACGTGGTGGTGCCATTCACCGACGGACGCAAAGGCCTCAACGTCCTCGCCCATCTCGACAGGACCCTGAAATCGAACGGCCAGGAAATGATTGCTTCCCTGGAAAAAACCATCACGCTGGCCGTGATCGACGACGCATGGAAAGAACACCTCAGATCCATGGACGACCTGAAGCAGAGTGTTCAAACGGCAGTCTATGAGCAGAAGGATCCATTGGTCATTTACAAGACCACGGCCTTCGAACTGTTTTCGAATATGAACGGGGAGGTCAACAAAGACATCGTATCCTTCCTTTGTCATGCAGGTCTGCCCGTGGATGATGGCGCCGCCAATCTCCGGGAAGGACGCGAGCAACGGACAGATATGAGCCGTATGCAGGTCCGTAAGGATAACGCCGACGCTGATCAACTACCAGATATGATGGAACCCGGCGGGGAGTACCACGATCCGACACCGATCAAACAGGAACCAGTACGCGTTGCCCCGAGAGTTGGCCGGAACGATCCTTGCCCCTGCGGCAGCGGCAAGAAGTTCAAACAGTGCCACGGAAAGGATGCCTGATCCGGCATGTTACCATTTGCTGTTTCGAAAAATAACCCTTGGAGGGTTCCCCAACCCTTGGAGGGTTGTCAGATATTCATCTGGCTGTCATCCTGAGGCCTCCGAAGGATCTTGTATTGGCTGTTGGCTGCATGACGATGATTCGGCACAAGCTGCTGCCGTGCTCTACTGGCTGTCAAAACAATGTCCTTCGCTCCGTTCGGAACGACATCAAGAATATAGAGCATACCGAGCAAAACAACAACACCGTACGGTCATTCCAAGCGGAGCAAGTAATCCTGTATTCGATGCTCACTCACATGAAAACACAAACATAGGATGACAGCCCGGACACCGTATTTTATGCGCCTAATGCATAAAATGCCGGCAACTCTTGGAGAGTTACCCACTCTTGGAGAGTCCCAAACTCTTGGAGAGTTACCCGCTCTTGGAGAGTCCCAAACTCTTGGAGAGTTACCCGCTCTCCAAGAGTTGACAACGCCTGGAGAGTTGTATCATCCCATGCAACGTTTAACACCCCAATAGCATCTTATATATTTGAATGTGTGCCAATCAGCGAACCACATGAGATACTTCTCCACTTTTTTGCTCCTTCTCATCATGACGGGTCTGAGATCCCAGACCATCAGCATTGTCAAGGATCCACGCCTGGATATGCTGCTTAAAAAGCAGGCAGAACTGAACAAGGAGGTGGACAAACTCAATAACAAGACCGGTCCCGGATACCGCATCATGGTCATCAACACCAATGACCGCACCAAGGCGTTGGAAGTAAAATCCCGGATGATGTCAGATTTTCCTGACGAAAAATCATACCTGGTTTATCAGTCACCCTACTTCAAGATCATGATCGGCAATTTCAGAACCCGGCAGGAGGCAGAGCCGATCCAAAAAAGAGTTCAGGAGATTTATCCGACCGGCGTCATCCTGGTGCCGGCCAATGTAGAATATAAACCGGAGAAGGAAGAAGAGCTTGAATGATACGGCAGGCTTACCTTTGTGCCATGCTATCTGAAAAGATCCGGGCACTGGCCGCTCAATACGAATCCGAATCCCTGCAGATCAGACATCACCTGCATGCCCATCCTGAACTCAGTTATCAGGAATACGAAACGGCTGCCTTCGTCAGTCGAAAACTTACAGAATACGGCATCCCCCACAAACACCTCGCAGAAACCGGTGTAATCGGTATCATTGAAGGCGTAGACCCGACATCCCGTGTCATTGCCCTACGGGCGGACATGGACGCCCTGCCCATCGAAGAGGAAAACAATGTTCCCTATCGCTCCACCCGCCCGGGTGTCATGCATGCCTGCGGACACGATGTGCATACCACCTGCCTACTTGGAGCGGCCCGCATCCTGCAGGAGCTTCGCGACGAATGGAGTGGCACCGTTAAACTGATCTTTCAACCCGGAGAAGAACGAAATCCAGGAGGCGCCAGCATCCTGATCAAAGAAGGAGTCCTAGAAGGGCCTAAACCACAGGCCATCTTTGGCATGCACGTGAATCCCCAACTCGAAACCGGACTGTTGAGTTTCCGAAGCGGACGGGTGATGGCCAGTGCCGACGAGCTTTATATCACCGTGCGGAGCAATGGCGGACATGCGGCAGCTCCGCACTGGACGACCGATACGATCCTCGTCGCCTCCCACCTGGTGACCAGCCTGCAGCAGATCATTAGTCGGAATAACAGTCCGTTCTCACCGTCCGTCTTATCGATCTGCTCAATCCAGGGCGGGCATACCACCAATGTCATCCCCTCGGAAGTCAAAATGATGGGGACATTCAGAGCCATGGATGAAGAATGGCGCTTTAAGGCGCATGATATCATCCGGCGTCAGGTTCGCGGCATTGCAGAAGCAATGAATGCCGAGATCGATCTGCACATCGACGTGGGATATCCCTGCGTTTACAATAACGAATCCCTCCACCAGACGGCGTGGCAACTCGCCCAACAATACATGGGCGCTGAACACGTTAAAGAGACGGAACTGCGCATGGGAGCCGAAGATTTCGGTTTCTACTCAGAACAGATCCCGGGATGCTTTTTCCGACTCGGGACCGCGAATGCCCAACGAGGCATCACGGCGGGAGTACATACCCCCCGATTTGATATTGATGAATCGGCCATCCGCATCGGCACAGGCATCATGGCATGGATGGGAGCGCAAGCCATATACAAAGAGACACCATGAATATCGTCATAGATCATAAGTCAAACGGCCGGGCAAGACATCCATCTCCCCGGCCGTTTGACTTATGCAGTTCCTGGCTCGTTAAACACATCATGGATGCTACTCATATTCTTAACTAATTTTGACCTTTTAAACCTGATTGCATGCAAAAGGACCTAAGAAGGGAGCAGGCGCTGGAATACCACGCAAAAGGACGTCCCGGTAAGATAGAAGTGATCCCCACCAAGGAGGCAAAAACCCAGCGTGACCTATCACTCGCCTACTCTCCCGGTGTTGCAGAACCCTGCAAGGACATTCATGCCGACCCGGATCTGGTGTACAAGTACACAGCCAAGGGCAACCTCGTGGCCGTGATCAGTAATGGAACGGCGGTACTCGGACTCGGAGACATCGGACCTGAGGCCGGAAAGCCCGTGATGGAAGGCAAGGGGGTTTTGTTCAAGATCTTCGCTGATATCGACGTTTTCGATATCGAAATCAATGAAAAGGATCCCGATAAATTCGTAGAGATCGTAAAAGCACTGGAACCCACCTTCGGTGGCGTCAACCTGGAGGATATCAAGGCCCCTGAGTGCTTCCATATCGAACAGCGACTCAAGCAGGAGATGAATATCCCCGTGATGCATGATGATCAGCACGGGACGGCCATCATCAGTGCGGCCGCACTCCTCAACGCCCTCGAACTTCAGGAAAAAAAGATAGATGAAATTACGATGCTCGTCAATGGCGCAGGTGCCGCCGCACTGGCCTGCATTGATATCTATGTGGCCCTGGGCGTTGACCCAAAGAACGTGTACGTGTTTGATTCCAAAGGATTGGTACATGGCGGCCGCACAGATCTGGACGATCGGAAGCAGCGATATGTCAACGGAGATGGCGACCGTACCCTGGCGGAATCCTTTGCCGGAGCTGATGTGTTCATCGGACTGAGCAAAGGCAATGTGGTCAGTAAGGAAATGGTGATGAAAATGGCACCCCGCCCCATCGTCTTCGCCATGGCCAACCCGGATCCCGAGATCAGCTGGGAGGATGCCACATCCACCCGTCAGGACATCATCATGGCAACCGGTCGCTCCGACTATCCCAATCAGGTGAACAACGTCCTCGGATTTCCTTATATATTCCGCGGCGCGCTGGACGTTAGAGCTTCTACCATCAACGAACCGATGAAACTGGCGGCCGTAAAGGCGCTCGCGGAGCTCACCAAGGAACCCGTGCCTGACATTGTTAACATGGCGTATAACGCTTCGGAAATATCCTTTGGAAGTACATACATCATTCCGAAACCGCTCGATCCCCGCTTACTGGCCACTGTTTCACCGGCTGTCGCGAAGGCAGCCATGGAAAGCGGAGTGGCGCGTCGTCCCATCAACGACTGGGATGCCTACGAAAATGAACTGAACAGGCGACTGGGGGTCGACAACCAACTCATGCAGGCCATCGGCTCCAAAGCCCGGAAGAATCCGAAACGGGTCGTCTTTGCCGATGCCGAGAACGCCAAGATCCTCAAAGCGGCGCAGATCGTATACGACGAAGGCATCGGATTTCCCATCCTGCTCGGAGATCCCAAACGCATCGCAGACATCGCCGAACGCAACCGCATCAGCCTGGAAGGCATCGAAGTCATCGACCACCGGGGCGAAGCCATGGAGGCCAAACGTCAGCAATACGGCGAAGCATATTTCAAGAAACGCCAGCGTCGGGGTGTAAACCACTATGAGGCATTCAAGAAGATGCGCGACAGAAACCACTTCGGATGTATGATGGTTGATACGGGAGATGCAGATGCCATGATCTCCGGGATCACCCGGAATTATGCCGAAGCCATCCGCCCTGCCCTTCAGATCATCGGAACAGAGGAAGGCGTGAAAAAGATCGCTGGCATGTATATCATGCTCACCAAACGCGGCCCACTCTTCCTGGCCGACACCACGGTCAACTTCAACCCCACGGCTGACGAACTGGCGGATATCACCCTGCTGGTGGCCAAAGAGGTTCGCGCCTTCGGCATCACACCACGCATTGCCATGCTCAGCTACTCTAATTTCGGCAGCAGCGAGACGCCAGAGGCGATCACCATGCGCGAAGCCAGGTTGAAGATCAAACAGAAAAACCCGTCACTCGTCGTCGATGGAGAGATCCAGGGGATCCTGGCCTTCAACAAGGAAACCCTGCAGGATAACTACCCGTTCAGTGAACTCGCCAACAGCGAAGACGTTAACACACTGATCTTCCCGAACCTAAGTGCCGGAAATATCGCCTACAACCTGCTACAGGAAGTCGGCGGAGCCGATAGCATCGGTCCCATCCTGCTGGGACTCCGCAAACCGGTTCATGTGCTGCAGCTGGGCGCCTCTGTCCGCGATATCATCAACATGGTCGTAATCGCCGTGGTGGATGCGCAGATGAAATCTCGCTGATCAAGACCTGAGCCTTTACATTGCGTCCTCGTGGTAAAGCCTTTACCACGAGGACGCAATGTAAAGGCTCAGGATCCCTTTGTAATCGCCTGCCATGGAACATATCTCCCGACGGAAACAGCATTTCAAGGTCAGCCCGGCCTTTCTGAAATACCTGGCCAGGCACGGCCGAACCATCTACCTGCCCGTCACCTATCAGATGCTGCTCGGATATCAGGATGCCATCACACTGTACGATAAGGAAGGAAGGGATACTTATTGGGAAACCGTGTTCTTCCCGCCGTCCATGACCGAAGAGATCCACCGAGGACTCAAACGCACCTATTCCATCCTGAAGGCCAGTGGCTATACCCAGGCGGAAGAACACCTGCATATCGAACGGATCGACTACTGCGTCTTCGGTAATTCAAAACCTTTCCGCATCAAGATCGTCAACACCTACAACGAGGTGCACGATTATTTCTATTTCAAGATCGCAGACGCCTCCCGCATCTGGGGACTCGAACTGGAACACCTGCTTTCCCCCTACCGTATCAACTACCTTGTTGATGGACAAACCCTCATCGAAGAACATATTTCCGGAATCCCGGGAGATCTGTTTAGTCAGCGTTATATGGATCGGTCGGAATTCAACCCCAGACGCATCGCGAAAGAGTTTGTAAAATTCAATGAAAGATGCTTCATGCGCCTGCTCGGAGACATGCGCAGTTACAACTTCGTGTTCGACATCACCCAGGATTTCGATGACATCCAGTTCCGCATCCGGGCGATCGACTTCGACCAGCAATCCTATGAAGGACGTAAAAACATTTACCTGCCCCAGTTCTTCAAGGAAAACCAACCATTTGTAAAGGAAGTAATGACACGTCTGCATCCGGACGTGATCAAGCAGTACCAGATGGAAGAACGTTCGCTCTTCCACAGGCGGGTGCGTGCAGAATATTTCCGGCTGAGTGATCTTCAGCGCACCCTCACAACTGAACCTCTTTCCCAATCTGATAAAATTGAAACCCTGAGAGATGAACTGGCCGATCATCACGGACAGTCAAACTTTTCCAAGTGCACCACCATGCCGCAGCTCCTGCATCTTCATATCAAGTGTTTCGTAAAGATGGACCTCCGGAAAGCTTGAGTGATTTGCGTACTTTTGACCGTCACCAAACCGGCAAGGATGTACTTCTTCAGACATTTCGGAACCTTTATCCTCATGATCAGAGGCATGTTCTCCAAACCCGAGAACTACCGCATGTACTGGAAGGAACTCATGCACCAATGTGTGGAATTGGGCATCGGCTCCCTCGGAATCGTTTCCATCATCTCCGTTTTCATCGGAGCGGTCTCGACCGTGCAGACGGCCTACCAACTCGTTAGTCCGCTGGTACCGATCTCCACCATCGCCCAGATCGTCCGGGACACGGTCATCCTCGAATTTGCCCCCACCCTGAGCTGCATCGTTCTCGCCGGCGTCGTGGGCAGTAAGATCGCCAGCGAACTGGGCAATATGCGTGTTTCGGAACAGATCGACGCACTCGAAATCATGGGCATCAACACCCGCGCATACCTAATCATGCCGAAAATCCTTGCCTGCCTGATCATGATTCCACTGCTCGTCGTGATCTCCATGACCGTAGGTATTTGGGGCGGCAGATTTGCCGGGCAGGCCGCCGGAATTATGTCCTATGAAATATTTGACCGGGGACTGTTCAAGGACTTCATCCCTTACAACGTGATCTTCGCGCTGACCAAGGCCTATACTTTTGCTTTCATCATCTCTGCCATCCCCGCTTATTATGGCTACCACGTACGCGGTGGGGCACTCGAGATCGGACAATCAAGCACAAGAGCCGTGGTGACCAGCTGCGTGACGGTATTGTTGGCCGACTATCTCCTGGCCGCATTGCTGCTCGACTGATTAAAATTGCAAGTACCCATTACCGTTAGTCAACCACTATAAGACCATGATCGAAGTCAGGAACCTGAAGAAAGGATTCGGCGACCGCACCGTCATCAGTGACGTATCTGCCGTCATGGAAACGGGAAAGTGTAACCTGATCATCGGTGCCAGCGGCAGCGGGAAGACCGTGCTCATGAAATGCATGGTAGGTCTGCTCGACCCGGATGCGGGAGACATCATTTATGATGATCAGCACTTCACAGGTATGAACCCGCGTGAAAAGAAAGAGATGCGCCGACAGATCGGTATGCTCTTTCAGGGATCGGCACTGTTCGACAGCATGACCGTTGAACAAAATGTGATGTTCCCGCTCGACATGTTCAGCAACCTGACAAAAGGAGAAAAGCAGAAAAAAGTGGATGAAGTGCTGGCCAGGGTCCAGCTGGTAGATGCCCACAAGAAATTCCCTGCAGAGATCAGCGGTGGGATGAAGAAACGCGTCGGTATCGCCCGCGCCATCGTACTCAATCCCAAATATCTATTCTGCGACGAACCTAACTCCGGCCTCGACCCCCAGACGTCCCTGGTGATCGACAAACTCATCCGTGAAATCACCGTCGAATTTAATATCACCACCGTTGTCAACACACATGATATGAACTCCGTCATGGAGATGGGTGATCGCATCTTCTACATGTATCAGGGTTACAAGGAATGGGAAGGGTCGAATCAGGAAATCATTTTCAGCAAGAACGAAAAACTCAACGCCTTCATTTTCGCCTCCGACTTCCTCCGCGATGCCAAGGATATGCGCATGCTTGAACAAAAAGGACGTATCAGTGAAGATCGTGACATAGATAAACTGCTTGGAAATAACTGAAAGATCCAACAACCTCAACACCTTTGATATTTTAAGGTATGCTTGGCCGTTAGTCATCATGGGGGACAGCGTTAAATTCATTTCTTTTTATCCTTCGACTGATTCCCTGCAAATCAATTTCAGATCAATCGCACCTCTTTCATCATTCATACCGAAAGGATATGTCGGTCAATGAT
>CAJBZC010000495.1 GCA_903959965.1 uncultured bacterium | reverse complement strand
GGTGTCATGAGGTAAAGGGGGATGCAATTTAGGGAAAATGGAGGGACCTGGGGTTAAACCCATTCACCACAAGGGCGCAAAGGAGCTAAGAATAAGTCAGGTAATAGATGTTTTTTATCGAAAAATAAATGTCAAATATGACATAAATAAATATAAAAAACATATAAAAAAAGAAAAGCCGACTCGCGCCGGCTTGAATGTTTTCACAACGGAAAAATCCTTATTGTGATTTGCTTCAGTTCGAAATTAATATATTATTTTCATTCCACACAAGCTGACTATGAAAAAAATATTAGGCCTCGATCTTGGCAGTACATCCATTGGATGGGCATATATTTCAGAAGACGTTGATCGCACGGAGATTCTGCGCATGGGTGTGAGGCTAATCCCTTACAGTGGCGATGAGCAGGATGAATTCTCAAAAGGGCGTGCTATCTCACTGAATAAACAAAGAACACTCGCCCGCACCGCCCGCAAAACAAATCACCGGTATAAACTTCGTAAAAAAGCGCTCACAGCGGAACTGACTGCCTTGGGCATGATGCCCGAAGCGGATTTGATGACGAAAATCGATCCGGTTACCTTGTACGGACTGAGGTCAAGAGCTGCCGCTGAGCAGGTTACCCTGCCGGAATTGGGCCGCATCTTTTTTCTACTCAATCAAAAGCGCGGATACCGATCCACCCGCAGTGCGGCCGAAGAAGAAGGAGGAAAGAAAATCAGCGATTACCTGACCGAACTCAAGGAACGAAAGGAATTGCTCGAACGGGAGCATCTGACAATTGGTCAGTACTTCTATGCTGAATACCAGCGCGATCGTTGGTTCCAGACCCGAAAGAAAGTTTTTCCCCGTGAATGCTATATCCAGGAGTTCGATGCCATCTGGAAAACACAGCAACAATGCTACCCGGTTGTACTCACCGATGAAGTGAGAGACAGGCTGCGAGACAATATCATATATTATCAGCGCAGATTGAAATCACAAAAACATCTGGTAGGTGAATGCCGCTTCGAAAAGCATCACAAGGTGGCGCCACGCACTTCTCCCCTCTTTCAATTCGAAAAAATCTGGGAAAGCGTCAACAGCATCAGTATCCAGAACAAGGCCAATGAACCATATTTATTGACACTGGAACAGAAGCAAAAGATCTTTCATTTTCTGACTGAAAACGACAAACTGAATTCGAGCGATCTGATGAAGATGGTCGGACTAAACTGGCGACATGGCTGGACGGCAAACGAACAGATCAGAAAAGCCGGTCTGCAGGGCGATACCACCCGAGCGAGATTACGTAAGGCTTTACAAAAGGCGGGCTTGAAGGACCGCCAGGATCTGCTCCGGTTCGACATCCTGGAAATGAAGATGGACACCGACAAAGAAACAGGCGAGATCACCGAACACCTGTCCATCCGCAGCGATTTCGAACACCAGCCACTGTATGTCCTCTGGCATATGATCTACTCGATCGACGAGCCGGAGCGACTCGTCCCCGCTCTGATGCGGAAATTCGACCTGACGCGCGAAGCAGCTGAGATCCTGTCTGCCCTTGATTTCAAAAAAGACGGCTTTGGAAACAAGAGTGCGCGTGCTATTCGGAAACTGTTGCCGGGGCTCATGAAGGGACTTGTGTACTCGGAAGCTGCAGCCCATGTAGGTTACAACCATTCCGACAGCATCACGACGGATGAAAATCTGAACAGGACATTAAAGGATGCCTTAGAAAGGTATCCACGCAACGCGCTGCGCCAACCGGTTGTGGAAAAGATCCTGAACCAACTCGTCAACCTCGTCAACGGCATCCTGCAGGATGAAGCCCTTGGACGACCTGATGAGATACGTGTTGAACTGGCCCGCGAACTGCGCCAAAGCCGGGAAGAACGGGAGCGCACCTATAAGAGGAACAACGAGACCGATCGAATGCACAAGGGGATCATTGATCGACTGAACAATGAGTTCCCGGGTCTCGCCGTCACCCGAAAAGTGATCGAAAAATATAAATTATATGAACAGCAGGGGCAGCGTTGCATGTACAGCGGCCAGACCCTGACATTGTCTCAAGTCCTGAGAGGTGAAGGCGTAGATGTGGATCACATCATCCCACAGTCGAAACTCTTTGATGACTCCTTCCAGAACAAGGTGCTGGCACTCCGCGTGGAAAATGCTTTGAAAGATAATGCTACGGCCTTTGATTTTATGTCTTCCAGATCAAAGGAGGAACTCGATGCCTACCTCGAGCGGGTAAACCAACTTTTTGACGAAGGCCTC
>CAJBZC010000494.1 GCA_903959965.1 uncultured bacterium | reverse complement strand
CGGCCCGGGTAGCTGCAGAGTTTTACATCAATGCTATCAATGTGATGAAGGGTGCGGAGGCCATCTCCGCCTACACTTCCCTGCCTCGTCAGGAGGCGTTCAACATTGAATACTGGCTCCTGGAGGAGGCTAAGTTGCAGCGGATGCCCAAGCCGAAGTCCTTGAGTGGTCGCGTGGCACTGGTCACCGGCAGCGGCGGCGGCATCGGCAAGGCCATCGCCCGTCGTTTTGCGGAGGAAGGCGCTTGTGTGATCCTGAACGACCTGAACGATGAACGGCTTGCGGAAGCGAAGGCAGAGTTTGTCAAGCTGTTTGGTCGCGACGTAGTGGCAGCTGCGAAACTGGATGTGAGCGATGCATCGACGATCGATTCAGCTGTGGCGGAGGGCATCCTGGCCTTTGGCGGTGTGGACCTGGTCGTCAACAACGCCGGATTGTCGATCTCCAAGACCATCGAGGATCATACCGAAAAAGACTGGGACATCCTGTACGACGTGCTCGTGAAGGGTCAGTTCCTTGTTACGCAGAGAACCGCGGCTGTCATGCGTCAGCAGGGCTTTGGCGGGGATGTCATCAATATTGTCAGCAAGAATGCCCTGGTGAGCGGTCCGAACAACGCTGGTTATGGTTCTGCCAAGGCGGCCCAGTTGCATCTGGCGCGCCTCAATGCGGCAGAGCTTGGCAAGGATAAGATCCGGGTGAACGTCGTGAATCCGGATGCGGTCATTGCCGGCAGCAATATCTGGAGCGGTGGCTGGGCGGAAGGCCGGGCCAAGGCTTATGGCATCACCATTGAGCAGCTCCCGGCCTATTATGCCGGACGTACGCTGCTGGGTGAGATCATCCTGCCAGAAGACATTGCCAACGCTTGTTATGCCATCGTTGGCGGGTTGATGAACAAGTCCACGGGCAATGTCATCAACGTGGATGGCGGTGTCGCCGCGGCGTTTGTCAGATAAGGCTTGTCACGCTGATATCGAACGGCTAACTTGCAGGCTATGAAGGTGGGATTGTTCATTCCCTGTTACATCGACCAGTTCTATCCGCAGGTCGGAGTTGCGACGCTGCAGCTGCTGGAGCGGCATGGATGTTCTGTGCATTTTCCGGTAGACCAGACTTGTTGCGGACAGCCGATGGCCAACAGCGGGTTTGCCTCGGCGGGCAAGGGCTGCGATCAAAATTTCGCGCGCCTGTTCCGGGATTGTGATCATATCGTCGCGCCTTCGGGCAGTTGTGTGCTGCACATCAAGGAGCATCTCAAGGATGCCTCAGATCCAGAGGGATCGGCGCATATTCGCAGGCATATTTACGAACTCACTGAATTTCTGACCGACATCCTTCAAATTGAAACCCTGGGTGCTCGTTTCCCGCATCGGGTGGGGCTGCATAACAGCTGCCACGGCCAGCGAGGCTTGCATCTTTCCTCGATGAGCGAGCGGATGCTGCCGTCCTTTTCCAAGCCGGCCCGGCTGCTGTCGATGGTCGAAGGACTGGAGGTAGTGATGCCGGTGAGGGTGGATGAATGCTGCGGTTTTGGGGGCACCTTCAGTGTGTTTGAAGAGGCGGTGAGTGTGCGGATGGGGCGTGACCGGATCGAAGAGCATGCCGCCAACGACGTCGAATATATCACAGGTGTGGATACGAGTTGTCTGATGCATCTGGAGGGACTGCTGCGCCGGCAGGGCAGTCCGGTACGAACCATTCATATTGCCGAAATCCTCAACAGCGTCTCATGAAGACAATGACCCATGCAGCTGCCGCCGAGGTATTCAACCAGGATGCTGCCCGCACCCGCTGGCATGACGAAACCTTGTGGTTTGTGCGCCAGAAGCGCGACCGTGCGGCGCAGACCCTGCCCGAATGGGAGACCCTGAGGTCCTGGGCTTCACAGATCAAGGATCATACCCTGTCCCATCTCGATGAATATCTCTCGGAATTTGAGCGCAACGCACTGGCCAATGGGGTGCAGGTGCATTGGGCGGCGGATGCGGCGGAACATAACCGCATCATTCATGAGATCATCAGTCGCCATGGCATCCGCCGGATGGTGAAGAGCAAGAGCATGCTCACGGAAGAGTGCGGGTTGAACGAATACCTGCATGAACAGGGCATCGAGGTGATCGATACAGACCTGGGCGAGCGGATCGTCCAGCTTCGGCATGAACACCCCAGTCATATTGTATTGCCGGCCATCCACCTGAAACGGGAGGATGTGAGCGAAACCTTTCACGAGCATCTGCATACAGAAGCGGGCAATCACGATCCTCAGTACCTCACTGAGGCGGCCCGCCTGCATCTGCGGGAACGCTTTGTGGCGGCGGAACTCGCCATCACCGGCGTGAATTTTGCCATTGCGGAGACGGGTGGGTTTGTTGTGTGTACCAATGAAGGGAATGCAGATATGGGCGCGCACGCGGCCCGGGTGCATATCGCCTGCATGGGCTTCGAAAAGATCATCCCGAAGGCGGAGCACCTGGGCGTCTTCCTGCGCCTGCTGGCCAGGAGTGCCACGGGACAGCCGGTGACGACCTACAATAGTCATTTCAAAAAATCCCTGCCCGGCAGGGAGATGCATATCGTCATTGTCGATAACAGCCGCAGCCGTCAGCTGGGTCGGGAGGATTTCCGTAACTCGCTCAAGTGTATCCGTTGCGGGGCCTGTTTCAATACCTGCCCTGTTTATCGGCGAAGTGGTGGCCATAGCTATCACACGGCGGTGGCGGGCCCGATCGGTTCGATCCTGACGCCGAACCTGGATATGCGCGCGCATGCCGACCTGCCTTTTGCTTCAACGCTCTGTGGTTCCTGCACGAATGTCTGTCCCGTTAAGATCGATATCCACGATCAGTTGTGGAAATGGCGCCAGGTGCTGGCTGCGGAAGGTCATGTGTCGTGGACGAAGCGAGTGTCGATGCAGATGGCGGCCTTTGTATTATCCCGTCCAGGTCTGTACCGGTTGGCGGGACGTATGGGGCGAGGTGTGTTGAAAACCATGCCCTGGCTGGCGGAACATCGCTGGAACCCCTGGAGTAAGTCGCGGGCTTTGCCGGAGCCGCCGGCCGAGAGTTTCCGCGATTGGTACCTTCGAAACCGAAAATCATGAGTTCGAGAGACAGCATACTGAAGGCCATTGCTGCGAACCGGCCCCTTGCTCAACCTTTGCCGTTGATAGATCTGTCGATGGTCTCAAGGCCTGTCGATCCGCTGGAGTCTTTCCGGACAGTTCTGGGCAATATTGGTGCCGCTACGGTGCTGTTATCTTCGGTTGATGAGTTGTCGGCTGAGCTGGCTGATGCCCGTGACCAGGGCTTACGGGTGATCAACCTGGTGGCGGGTGCGGGCGCGATGGATGCCGTTGATCCGGCGGCCGAGGCATCCTCCCTGGAGGATGTTGATATTGCTTGTTTGTCTGGCACCATATGTGTGGCCGAGAACGGAGCGATCTGGGTGCCGGAGCAAAACATGGGCAACCGCTTATTGCCGTTCATCTGTACGCAATTGATGCTGGTGGTTGACCGGGCGGATATTGTTGCTACGATGCATCATGCCTATGCCACGATCGATGCCTTCGCCGAGGGATTCGGAGCCTTCATTGCTGGTCCTTCCAAGACGGCGGATATCGAGCAGTCGCTGGTCATCGGTGCCCATGGCGCCAAGGGGCTTACGGTTTATATCATCTGACCCTGATTCATATTTATTTTCAAACCCATCCACATGAGATCATTCACCGTCATCGTGGCGATGTTCCTGTTTGTGTCGGTTCGTGCGCAGTCGGATCCCGGACTTGGGCGAATCCCGTGACGGACACTTCCCCGTATTTCTGGGGCCGGGCTATGGCATCGTCACGGAGCTGGTGGAATGTCACAATCAGGCGGGCGAACTGGTGATGGTCTGCGAACACCTCCTGCTGGTCCAAAAAATGACAGCCTGATCATGTCCCTGATCTCACTCAAAGGCATCACCTGGGGACATAGCAGAGGCTACACGCCGTTGAAGGCACTGGCCCAGCGTTTCTCCGAACTTCATCCCGGTGTGGAGATCGAATGGCAGAAGCGGTCGCTGCAGGCCTTTGCGGATCAGCCGCTGGATGATCTATGTCCACATTTCGACCTGCTCGTCATCGATCATCCCTGGGTGGGTACGGTAGCCCGTTTCGGTTATACGTTACCGTTAGATCAGCATCTCTCATCATATTTTCTCGAAGATCAGCGCATGCATTCTAACGGCGGGGTCGCATGGGAGTTATCATTATGCAGGACATCCGTGGGCCCTGGCCATTGATGCGGCGGCACATGCGGCGAGTTATCGTGCTGACCTGCTCTCGCATCCGCCGCAGACATGGGCTGAACTGATCGATCTGGCCAGAACGGGAAGGGTGGCTGTGCCGGCGATCCCGATCGATCTGTTGATGTTTTTTATAGTTTCTGCATCGCACAGGGAGAGGAGCCTTTTCTCAGACAGGACATGGTGGTGGATCGTGCCATTTGTCGCGCTGCCATCGCATCGATGCAGGAATTGTACGGACTGGTGGATCGAAAGATGTTCGATCGGAATCCCATTGCGGTAGCGGAACTCATGACGCGCGGTAATGAATATGTGTATTGTCCCTTCGCTTATTCTTATTCAAATTATGCGCATGTTGGCTATGCCCGTCGCACACTGACCTATATTGATCCGGTATATTTCGGGTAGGATCGTTTCCGGACGACCATTGGCGGAACGGGGCTGGCGATATCTGCCGCGAGCCGATTCCCGGTACAGGCGCTTGAATTCGCCCGGTTTGTGGCGGAGGCTGAATGTCAGCGCACTATGTATGTCCAGCATGGTGGGCAGCCGGGGCATCGCGGTGCCTGGACCGACCCGGAGGCTGATAGGCTGACGGGTGGATTCTTTTCTTCGTTGTTGCCGGTCATGGGACGCGATGGATACTATTTACAGAGACAGTATTTCTTCATTCAATCCTTCCAACCATCCCTGATGAATCTGCCGTTGAAAGGATTGCTGGTGCTGGAATTCAGCCATTATTTATCAGGTCCATCTGCCGGGTTGCGACTGGCGGATATGGGTGCGCGTGTGATCAAGGTTGAGCGGCCGGGATCCGGGGAGGCTGGTCGTCGACTGGCGATCAAGAACCTCTGGCAGGGGGATGATTCGTTGTTATTCCATACGATCAATCGAAACAAGGAGAGCATCACGGCCGACAGTGTGGCCGGCGGGCGATTGTTACAGACGGAACGCGACTGGATATGGTATGCGGCCTGGAGCCGTTATGCGTGGAGATCGAAACGAGAGGTGCATGATGAAGATGCTTACTGGGCGGCTCGTCTGGCCGATCGGTTTGGCTGTAATCTTTCTGACGGCTATCGGTTGCTGGCTGCTTATGAGCACAGCGGTCGCATCGCGCCGATGCTGTTGCGTCGCTTCGGGATCACCGATGGTAACCGTCAGACGCTGACTCTGGGCATGCTGATGACCCAGTTGATCAATCCTTATCGCTACGGACTTTTTACCTTGTTATACGAATGCGAGGCGCCTGAAGGGGAGTCGCTCTCCGAGTATGCCGACCGTGACTGGAAGGGGCTGCCGCATGCGGGAGAGACGCCGGCGGTTGTCAATGCGACTGTCCTGGGCGATGCGGATGCCGCGGTTACTTCGATCGACGGACTAACGTAAAAGGCTACCCTAAATATTAATGAATTGCGCCGGCTGCAAAATGACATGCATTGTTATCAACTGATGGCCCGGCATTTCGTTCATAAAACGGAGGCGGCACTGAAAGTATTGCGATATAAATACAGTAGGGATATCAGGTATCTTGATATGGCGGCTGTGTTGTTGCAGATGAGTATTGCCGATTATCAGGCGCTCACGGATCGAACAGCATCAACCTATCTCTATGCCAACAGTATGCAGACATCGCAGCGCAAGATCCCGATGCGCGGTGTGGATGCTACGTTCAAACATTGGAAGGAGATGGTACCCGTCTTTGAAAAGGAGTTGGCTGTCTTTCATCTGCGTATAGATTCGCTGCGCCGGAATGTAACTTCGGTTGTGCGTGAGCGTGAGTTGCTTCCATCAGTTCCTGTTATATCTTCTTTTCCGGCTGTCAGCTTGGATACGGGGATCTCACTTTTTTCAGATACGATCCTGCCGTTAATGGCATTGGCCTCGGAGTTGAAAGGATTGCAGGGTTCGGTGTTGTCCTTTGAAGATATTCGTCGTAGCGGCACCGTGCTTCGATTCAAGAGTGAGGTACCCGTAAAAGTGGTAGTGGGATTTTTCCGGACGCAGCGTGCGGCCTTCAGGACAGATACGGTTTTTTTACGTCCGCCTGAGCTGGAAACCAATGCCGGTGGGGATGACCGGGGTCAGTCGGATGTATCGATCTCGAATGCCATCATATTAAAGGGCATGCCGCCGGTGGATGTGCATACTTATCGATTCCAGGCAGGATCACATGAGCTTAGGCTGGAGCCGGGCGTTTGTTTGTTACTGGGCTTCACGAAAGGTGACATGCGTCTGCCGGTGTATGATGCCGGGCTGATGGCAGACGACCGTTTGCGGAATATCGACTGACTCTTCGAGTGATGCGGCTGTGGTTGCTTATATTTATCCAAATTCTATCTCATGTATTTCGGAAGGAGGTTTCTGGGGCTACTGGCATGTTTGTACCTGTTGTGGTCGGATGGTAATGCCCAGGACCATCAGTTGTGGTATGAGCGTCCGGCTTCGAAATGGGTGGAGGCACTGCCGATCGGCAATGGACGGATCGGCGGTATGATCTTTGGCGGTGTTCGTCAGGATCGGATCCAATTCAATGAGGAAACACTTTGGACCGGGATGCCGCGGGATCACAATCGTCCCGGTGCCCATCAATATCTGGATACGATCAGGGACCTGTTGTTTCAGGGACGCCAGAAGGAAGCGGACGTCCTGGCAGAGCGGCAGTTCATGGGGCTTAAAAGCGCAGATGGCGCCTGGAAGGCCTGGATTGATAAGGTGCTGTCGGGGCAGGGATTAACAGGCGATCCTTCCGCTGCGAATTTTGATGATGCGGGCTGGAAGAGGATGACCGTGCCGCATTACGAGGGATGGGAATCAATAGGGCATCCCGGCTTGGATGGTGCGGT
>CAJBZC010000493.1 GCA_903959965.1 uncultured bacterium | reverse complement strand
GCATCTCCGGATTCACCAGCTTGCGCTTTCTGATCTCGGAGCCGTCCGGCAACACCTTTACGATGGCGAGCTCCAAGATGCGGTCTGACGCAAGGTTCACTCCTGTCGTTTCGAGATCCATGAAGGCGATCGGCCTGGTGAGTTTAATGTTCATGTTATTGAGCGCAAACTTCGTCATTTGACTTGATAGTTGACCGATCCCATCCCGATATTTTTATGCTTTTTACCCTTGTTTATTGTGGCAGATTACCCATATCAGGTGATGAAAAAACATCGGGAGGATGTTAAAAATTGGGGTGGCCACTTGACAATACGATACAAAAAGGTGTACTTTCGTATTGTTCCTAAGATAATTAGCGATTTATAAAGCGATCCTGCAGAAAAACCACGTCGTATTATTCCTTTCACCACAAATCTTGCTACCTATTAAACTCAGAAAGATGAAAAGAATCACGTTGGTTACGCTGTTCCTGGCCATGGTTACAATGGCGGTTGTTTCCTGTACTGCTTCCAGGGGTGGCAGAAGTGCCGGATGTTACTCCAACAAGGGCATGGTGGGCTACCATTGAGGTAGCGTCGTTTTCCCGAATTTCCGAGTATTCAAGGATGGCTTCTCCGCAGTGGTAGGCCTTACCCTCCTGTTCTTCCGTCTCTGACGGTGACTTTCTTTTTACCCTTGTTATTTTTCTCCCATTCTTCCACGGCCTTGGGCTTTTGGACGGCCTTTGGTGCGTCCTTCTTTTCTCCCTGATCATTTCGGGCGGCCTGGAGGCTTCCGGGAGCGCCCAGTTTCTGGCCTGAGATGTATTGTTCTGTTTTCATGACACGGCCGGTGGTCGGGTCGAAATATTTCCATTCGCCGTGTCTGACTTCGGCGGATTCCAGTTTGATGATCATGCTTTTGGTCAGCATGGGATTGTCTAGGTCGGGTACATCGATGGTATCGTACGGATTTTTGGGATCGACGTATTTCCAGTTTTCTTCCCGCAGCGGTTCTCCGATCCGCGTGAAATAGGTCTGCCGGCCATCTTTGAATCCTTCTTTGAAGCGTTCCACGGCGATCATATCTCCCTGCAGGGTGTAACGTTTCCATAGGCCCTGTTTTTTCCCGTCTGTGAAATCTCCTTCTTCTTCGTATCCGGGCTCGAGTCTGAGGGGTTCCACGCGGATAAGCCAGGGGCCCTGCCGCAGACCTTGGGTATCGATGCGGTTGAGGGTATCGCCTTCTTCGGTGACGGAGAATTTCTGCCAGGGTTGGGCGGTGGCATGTTGAATGGAGAGGATCAACAGGCTGATGGTGAGCAGATATTTCATAGGGATAAAATTACAGCGAATTGGATTGATGTATGTGTTAAAACGCTGACCGCTAGGGCGCGAGGGGGTGAAGCCGCGAAGAGCAGCCAATACAGCAGGAATTAATAATTCATGACAGCAAAACTGCTGCCGGGATGCTGAGTTCCCGGTGGAACAACTTCGCGAGTTCCAGTGTGAGGGGTTTGCGTTTGTTGAGCAGGGCAGACACATATCCCTTGCTGCCCACCTTGCCCACAAGGTCTTTGTTTTTCATGCCTCGCTCCTTCATCTTGATCTTGATCGCTTCAATGGGATCGGGCATGGGCACGGCGTGGTGTTCGTCCTCGTACTGTTTGATCAGCAAGAGGGCGACCTGAACTTTCTCGCCAGTCGGACTATCGGGTTTGACCTTCCGGTCGAATTGTTGGTCAACCCACTCGAGGTATTCCTCATATTGCGCTTCTGTTCTGATCAATTTTAATTCCATTTCATTTCTTTTTGTGTTGGACGGTGGTTACGTCGATCTTATCGTAATCCGCATGTGTTCCGAACCATTTGACCTGCACCACCCGGTATTCGAATACGATCCTGACGACCAGCCGGTATTTGTTGCCCATGATGTTGAATACCACCCGATCGTCGGCCACGATGCTTGCATTCCCATAGGTTTGTTTCAGTTCGTTGAAATTCCGGGACTCGCTGTTCAGAAGTTCGTGATACCATTCCAACAGGGCCGTTTCCGCTAATGGATATGCTTGGCAGTAGTCAAGCAGGGTTTTTCGGGTAATGATGTTGAACACAACTGCAAAGGTACAAAAAGTATACCATTAG
>CAJBZC010000492.1 GCA_903959965.1 uncultured bacterium | reverse complement strand
CGCCGACAATGGATCACCCGTCGCCAGCGCCTTTTCACCCCAAGCAGAGATGCCCATCCTGGCACCGGAAGCCGGATTTGCGGAGCAACACCCGGATACCTGGTGGACAGAACTGAAGAACGCCTTATTAAAGTTACATATTAAGCACCCTTTTGAAGCAAATGATATTCAGGCAATTGGAATATCGTACCAGATGCACGGACTGGTGGCGGTCGATCGACAGGGCATTCCGCTGAGATCCTCTATCATCTGGTGCGACAGTCGTGCCGTCAGCATTGGCAATGAAGCCTTTTTAGCACTTGGAGAAACCTTTTGTCTGTCACACTATCTGAATTCTCCGGGCAATTTCACCGCTTCCAAACTAAAGTGGGTGAAGGAGCATGAACCGGGTCTGTATGAGCGCATTCACAAGGTCATGTTACCCGGCGATTACATCGCGTACCGGATGACCGGTGTCATGGCCACCACGGTGTCCGGACTCTCAGAAGGCATCCTCTGGGATTTTCTGAAAGGTGGGGTCGCAGAAGATTTGCTGAGGCAATACGGCATCGACCCTTCACTATTGCCGGATCTGGTGCCACAATTTGGTGACCAGGGAACCTTGAGTCCCGAGGCGGCTGAAACACTGGGTTTGAAGGCCGGAACCCCTATCACATACCGGGCGGGAGACCAGCCCAATAACGCATTTTCGCTCAATGTGCTCTCGCCCGGCGAGATCGCGGCGACCGCAGGCACATCAGGTGTGGTATATGGAGTGACAACAGAAGCGGTCTATGATCCCAAATCAAGGGTTAATGCCTTTGTGCATGTCAATCATCAGGCAGGTGATCCGCGCTATGGTGTACTGCTTTGTGTAAATGGAACCGGCATCCTCAACAGCTGGTTGCGGCGAAATGTCTTTAACGGCCTGGATTATGCAGAGATGAATCGACTGGCACAGGAAGTGCCTGCCGGGGCAGACGGGCTATCACTCTATCCCTTTGGAAACGGGGCAGAGCGGGTACTCGAGAACCGAGACCCCGGAGCCTCGATGGAAGGGTTGTCATTCAATCGACATGATGCCCGACATATAGCCAGGGCTGCACAGGAAGGAATTGTATATGCCCTGCAATACGGTATGGAGATCATGTCTGGGATGGGTATGTCATTACGAACGGTCAGGGCCGGACATGCCAACATGTTCCTTAGTCCCCTTTTCGCACAGACCTTCGCCAACGTATCCGGATGCAGGCTGGAACTGTTCGATACCGATGGCGCCCAGGGAGCCGCACGTGGGGCCGGTTATGGTGCAGGTATCTTCCCGCAGTTGTCTGACTGCTTCAAGGGAATGAGCATCCGCCAGGCCTACGAACCCGGACCTGATGCGGAAACGACCGGTCAGCTATACCTGAAATGGCGGGAGGGGCTTCTGCGTCGGATGGACATGAGGAGAACCGGTCTCTAGCAAGTTGCCGTAATTTTAACGAAAGTGTATTCAATCAATCAAACCATAATATCATGTCAGTGACACTTGGAAACAGGGAATATTTCCCGGGGATCGGTAAGATCCATTACGAAGGACCTCAATCCGACAATCCCCTGGCCTTTAAATGGTACGATGAGCAAAGGATCATTGCAGGAAAGCCGATGAAGGAAGTGATGCGCTTCGCAGTCGCCTATTGGCACAGCTTCTGCAACGCAGGTGGCGATCCCTTTGGTCCAGGCACCCGTCAGTTCGCCTGGGATCAGGCCTCCGATGCCATCGACCGCGCGAAAGACAAGATG
>CAJBZC010000491.1 GCA_903959965.1 uncultured bacterium | reverse complement strand
TCAGGTAGATTGATGGCGTAACGATCCCGCAGCAAGATCGCGTGATGACGCCAATGTCCAATCATCATGTATGCCAGTGCATTCACCGTGACAGGTCCGCCCCCGGCGGTTCCGGACCTGTGCAAGATATATTCCGAGAAAGAACGGAACAAAACGACCGTGGATTGGCGCACAAGTAAAAACTCATCTTTCAGATCTGCCAGGTCCGACAGGGTGGCATCTGCTTCCCGGCCGTAATCGCCTTCATCGAACGACGGTAGCCCTTGTTGCTCACCCCGCGCAATACAGAGTGCTCTGTAAGCGAAAATCCGTTCCGTATCGATAACATGTCTTAATACCTGACGAACCGTCCATTTCCCTTGTGCATATGTAGCATTTGCCGCTTCTTCAGGAATGGCAATTAATTGAGCATTAAGATCATCCAGACTACCTTTTAGGGCAGCAATAGGATCGACTTCACTGACTTTTTGAATGTACGTTTCAGCGAATGAGGGATAATCAGTAGGAGATGGACGCATGAACTGAAAATGAATATGAATTACCCGTAATGGGGATCAATTTCCGGATCTTCTAGTGGCGGTTTTTTTATCAGCAGGTTTTGCGGGGTTGAGCATGCGATTTCCTTTCAGGGTTGATGCCAGTTTGAGGGCTTCATATGCATTCACAATGCCGCCCGTCCGACAGAGATCCTGGAAAGATATCTTTGCCTCTGATCCTGGCATCACCACGGGAACAGTAACCGTAGAGACACTCCGTTCTATCACTTCCTTGACCTGATTGGGACTCAGGGTGGGATAATGCGAGAGGATAAGGGCAGCCAGGCCGGCTACAACAGGACTCGCCATGCTCGTTCCCTGCTGATTGCCGTACTGGTCGCCTCCCGGCAGGGTCGAATAAATCTCAACACCCGGAGCGAAAACATCAACGGCTCGTCCGTAATTCGAAAAATCCGCAGCGATCATGTCACCCTTCGGGCCACTCGCGCCTACAGTGATCCAGTTCGTTGCTTGGCGGGTGGAATCATTGTCGAATTTTGGATTTGGGAAATTGTCTTCTATATCGATGTTCTTAGCATCATTCCCCGCGGCGTGAATCAGCAGTACGCCTTTCGATTCGGCATATCTGACCGCATCATCTACCCATTTCTTTTGAGGCGAAAAACTCTTGCCGAAACTCATGTTGATCACCCATGCGCCATTGTCTGCCGCATATCGAATCGCATTGGCAATATCCTTGTCATGTTCGTCGCCATCTGGTACTGCACGCAGTGTCATGATCCGGACATTGTCGGCCACCCCTTGCACGCCCTTGCCGTTGTTCCGTACCGCCCCGATAATGCCGGCCACATGCGTTCCGTGGGAAGGATCGGAGGCCATCAGGTCATAGTTGCCATATCCACGGTCGTTGACATCTTCATAATTGTCACCCACTACTTCGCCACGGTAATCCCGGGGTGCCTGCCGGGCCGCTTCAACCTTGCCACGCTCCCCTTCCAGGAATGTGGTTATCTCCCGGATCAGATTTTTATTTGTGTTGTCCATCTGCTGGGTCTGCTGGAATAAGCCTAGCAGCGTGCCCTTGGCCTTCCCGACCTCAGGTGTTTCTGGTTTGAGTTTCGATAGTTCGTTCCCTGTAAACACATCCTTGCCCAGGGCCCCTCGCAGGAGGCTGTCTGCTGTAGGTAGTTTGTCCACGACATTACCCAGGAAAAGTACATACATGGAAGCTTCCTTCGCCTGCGATTCGATCCGTTCCTTGGACTTTCTATAGGTTTCGTACTCGTGGCGCTCGGTCGCATTCAATACGGAAGCATCCACTTGCCCGCTGCCGTACTTAGCTTTCAAGCGGTAGTAAACCCTGGCTGCTTCGTAACTATCCTTACCAACATTTCTTCCATCCTTCGATCCCAGGAAGTTCCACCCGTGCAGATCGTCAATATAACCGTTGCGGTCATCATCGATACCGTTGCCAGGGATCTCACCGGTATTTCGCCACAATACAGGTTTCAAATCTTCGTGGACACTGTCGATACCGGAATCAATCACGGCAACCACAATCGTCCTGGCTGCTTTCCTGTTATTGAGCAGTGAATCATAGGCCTTGTCAAGTGAGATTCCGAAAACCCCGTCCTTTTCCCGATCCAGCCAATGCCAGCCATTCGGGACCGTTTCCATGGATGTCTGGG
>CAJBZC010000490.1 GCA_903959965.1 uncultured bacterium | reverse complement strand
TCAGCCCACGGGAAATAATGTCCGATATTTACGTCCAAACCATCCCAGAGATACCGCCATCGTCGCAAAGCCGATGACGGAGAACGACAACACGCCCCAGGCATAGTAGTCGGACCACGTAATGTTGAAGCGCATCGTCTCCTTTACGATCATCAGCGATACACTACCCAGATAGCCAAAGGCATCGGTGATATACATCAGAAAACCCACATTGGCTGCCATCCGGAAACTGGCGATCAGGCGCTCGAAAAAAATGCTGTTGAAAGGAATGTAGGCCATATAAAGCCCAAGCCCGGTCAACTGCATCCAGGCAGCACCGGAAAGTCTGCCGCTGAGAAAGAGCGCAGAAGCCACCCCACCTGTCAGGAAACCCGCAATGATGGCCCCATGTACCAACCGGAATGCCAGCATGTTGCGCTTGACAAAGACCAATGTACCCATCATCCCCAGAACAACGACCGAAGTGATCGTTTCCGTTCGGGTGAAGATGCCATAGTTATCTCCATATCCAAGTTCCCGCCACATATTGGCCATGTAGTTGTCGCGAATATCCCGCAGGATCGTCAGGAAGATATAAGTGAAAGTGACCAGGGCGATACCTGTACCGAGGGTTTTCATGAAAGCTTTCCGGTCTGCCGGCTGCATTGGGATTCGTCTGGCGCGGGCTTGCTCATCGGCAGCATCCGGCGGCGGGATCTGTTCCATCAAATATAGGAATACGGCCAGCGGCAAAGCGAAGAGGGCCCCCGTCATAAACGGCATCCATTTCTCCGAAACCCCATGTTCGATCATCAGCCATTTTCCCACAGATCTGCTGAAGCCGCCAGCGAAAATGAAACTTACCGCCATTACAGAGCCGGCGAGATCCGTGGATCGCCGGCCCTCGACATAACTAAACACAACCCCCCAAAGAAATCCACGCATGAACCCGTTGATGAAAAACCAGACCAGGCCCAGCACATCCGGGGTCAGGGCAAACAGCAACAGACAAGCCCAGGAAATACCAATCATCAACACCACGGTCGCCCATCGGCCGGTGCGGCTCAGCGCAGAAATAAATACAATCCCATAAAACTTGCTGATCATATATCCCACCACCTGACTGATGATCAGCAGTGTCTGATAGGAGAACACGCCGATACGGATTCCGTCAAAAGTAGCTACCGTGAAGGTTTTCCGGTAGGAGAACACACAGGCGTAGGTCAGGAAAGCGACCAGAGAAGTGAACAGCGCATTGGCCACCGGACGTGTGCCCAGCCACTCAGTGAGCGCTGATCTGCGGGTCTGGGTAGATGTAGGATGCTGCAATCGTTCAGGTTATCCTGAAAGATAGGCCATCAGCGGATGTCTACCAAGACCGTCAGACTGACCGAGCGTCCCATCCCGTTGATGCCGGAGCCGTGAGTCCGGTAATCCGTATTGAAGAGATTGTTCAGATAAGCCCGCAATGTCAGCCTGTTCAATGCTAACGTTCCGTATGCATTCAGAATGTTGAAGCCGGGTGTGCCACCTTTTGGGATACGGTTATCGGCCTTATCTCCTGCTTCCAACCTCCGCTGAACACTGGCATGATCAAAGATCAATCCACCGAACACTTTTTCCCTCCCGTATTCCGCACCCAGGCGGGCAGTAAAAGGCGGCATCCTGCGCAGCGGCTCGTTGCGGGTGATGCTTTGTCCATAAGTAGTGGCCGCGGCCGCCGTGAAACGAAGTCCTTGTACAGGCTCTACACGGGTCTGCAATTCCAGCCCCTGGATATATCCCCGATCTACATTTTCCTTCCGATACACATCATAGCCGGAAATCACCTGAGATGTCTTGATGCGGGTGATCAGGTCACGGAGATTCGTACGAAAGACGGATGCCTGTGCGGCAAAACGCGGCTGGTGAATCTTCAGGCCTGCTTCCATATTGAAGGATTTTTCAGGACGAAGATCGAAGGCGGGTGCTTCATACCTGAAGTCAACAATGCCCAACGTACCCATGTCATCGATATTCGGGGCGCGAAAGCCTTCGCTGGCCTGCGCGAACAGATGCCAGCCGGATGCGACACGATAGTTGACACCTCCCTGAAAAACCAGCGCCTGCGGTTTGAGGGTCACAGAACCCAGGGTGACATCGGTCATAGCAGCACGATATAAATTATACCGCACACCACCTTCCAACCGGAATGCACCGAACTCAAGATGGTGCATGCTGTAGAGCGCCGCATTCAGATATGTCGCATCATTTGGATACAATCCCCGCAGAGAGATGATTGTACCCAAGTCCAGTCGCTGATCCTCCCGCATACTGCTGACCCGATCCGCATATACTTCGGCTCCGGAGTTGGACGACCAATATGGATTAAATCTAAGTGAAAGATCAACGGCACCGGAACGCGTCAGTACCTTATCCTCTTCGACCCGTAGCACCGAGCTGCCATTCTTGCGCAACTGCCGTCCTTCCTTCATGCCCTGTAGGGCGCCGGTGATGGTGAGTTTGCCATCCAAAGATGGAAACATTGGCTTTTCAAATCGAATATAACCAAAGCTTCTACCAATGGGATCTGATTCATTTACCGCGAAATTTTCGAGCTTATATTTATGATATACTGGTACGTCCATCTGCTGAAGATGTTGTACCGACAGGGTCATTTTCCAGCCCATTCCGAGATCCGCCAGTGTTTTTACATCAAAGGAACGCTCCCGATATCCGCTGGGACGCTGGAATCCAGTGGTATCACCACCCAACAGATCACCAAACTGCCGAACGGAGGCACCAGCTACCATGGAGAATCTGCGTCCCTCGTATCGGATCTCCGGTCGACCGGAATATTCAATACCCGCAGAGGTGAGGCGGCCCGTAACACGACCACTCCAACGTGGCTGCTTGGAGAAATCAATTGAAGTAGTAAGTATGTTGATCACGCCGGTCAGCGCATCACTGCCGTAACTGACAGAACCACTGCCCTTCACCACTTCGATGCGATCCACGATATCAGGCGATACCAGCGTCATGTATTGATTCGGACCATAGCGGAAGACGGAATTGTTCATCCGAATCCCGTCAACCATGATAAGCGTCTGATTGCCTGTCAAACCACGCACGAATGGGGAACCGCCGCCATGATTGGTCTTCTGAATGTGAATGCCTGCCATGCCAGAGAGGGCCTCGGGGATGGTGCGTGAGACCTGACGTTCGATATCACGGCGCGTGTAAACACCAACTGAATAAGGCAGCACAGAGCCGGCAACACGGTCGCGAGTAGCACTGACAACTACCTCATCCATCAAAGGCACGGTATCAGAACTGGATGCCGGGATCGAATCCACATTAGCCAGATTGAGGGTGGCCAATGACATGGCAACTATGGTCGAATGCATGCGCCGAAAATAAGAATGATTGAGGAGATATTGATGAGATCAACCCTTCGTCCCAATGACTGCCTGACATCCCGGGCGGACGGTATCATGAGCTCTACCGCTTCCATTGCCCCACCCGGTATGGCCTGCATTCGCTGCGATAAACCGACTGCTGGCCCGATCTCATCCGACAATAAATGGGCTATGATCCTGGAGATCATAGATGGACACGAAGCTACCCATGCTTTGAAAGCATGATTCACTCCAGATGTTTCATCCATTAAACTCCTGGCCTTATCAAGATCAAACCAGGCTGCAGATGCAACACCTATCGCTTCCGCATCCCGGGCATTGCAGTATTGCTCAAAATGTCCCTCCACCGGAACAACAAGGCATGTTTTCCCCAGGTAAACTGCTTCACAAACTGTCTCAAATCCTGCCGTCGATACAAGAAGCCGACATCCTTTCAGATATTCCAGAAAAAGACGACCATCAAGCCCGTGTACAGTCAGCCCTGTCTTTGCAGAGCCCGGCGAGGACATGTTGATTGTCAGCCCTGAAGTATCCGTAAAGCAATGAATCTCTACCTCCGGATGTGCCTCACTCCAGGCTTGTATGTCTTTCAAATACCCGGCATTCACCAGATATACAAGCATATAAGATTGCTGTTCGGAATGCATCTCAAGCAGTTCTGGTCGAATGATCGGAGGTATGATCTGTAACTGTTTGATCCTGGATGAATCCATGGGATAGAGTGAAATGGCGAGCATGCAATCAGCCCCGAATGAGGTGAATTTTGTGTACTTTTTCAACAACCATCGGGAAAGAGGATGCCCCTTCGGAAATCGAAAGGATTCATGCAAGAAAGCATATTGATGGGCGACAGAGAGCAGCTTGCCGGGATAGGCATGGGTGATTCTATACAATGCCACGAGCGGCTCGTAACACTGAATGATCAGCGCAGGACGATGGAACTGCACCAGCTTGTGCAGAATCCTGAGACTTCGGAAAAGATCCGGTATCCTCCAAAACAACTGAATCATGGTTGCAGGCAGGCTGATTCCGCGATCAACCCGTCGCACAAAGAAGGGACTGTACACCTGCACAACCGGGACAGGTATTTGTTTCCTCAGAAAGTCAGCCTGTGATCGCGAAGGATTCCCGCCAACGAGCACACAACAGATTTCTTTTCCTTCAGACTTCAATAAATGATAAAGGGTAAGCGCTTGAGTCATGTGACCACGCCCCTCTCCCTGGACGGCAATTAGAATGGTTTTTCCGGACATCGTGTTAGGAAGGGTTATTTTATCATACGGCATGCTGGACAGGCATATTCACCATAAAATCAAGAGGATCAGATTGTTGCACCTCGGAATGAAACAGCGTTGATCTGGATCTCTCCCAATCGGCGTAATATAAAATCTTCCACTCTCCTTCCGTTGTTTCCACCAGGGCACTCAGCGTTTCCACCCAATCACCGCTGTTGAGATAATGTATCCCATTGACGTATTTATTTGCAGGCTGATGTATATGACCACATATCACCCCGTCGCATCGCTCCGCACTGGCTACGGCACAGAGTTCCGATTCGTAATCCGACATGAAAGAAACTGCCTTCTTGACCTTGTGTTTGACAATCTGAGAAAGTGAATAATAAGGAAGGCCTCTTCTTCTTCTGAAACGATTGTAATGCCTATTCATCCAGAGGAGAAAAGTATAGCCGGAGTCACCCAGCTTGGCGATCCACTTAAGTTTCGTGGTGACCGTATCGAAGATATCGCCA
Organism: uncultured bacterium; assembly: GCA_903959965.1. GTDB lineage: Bacteria > Bacteroidota > Bacteroidia > Chitinophagales > Chitinophagaceae > Pollutibacter. Next base: position 4,342 of record CAJBZC010000490.1, on the reverse strand, counting down.
TGTACAACGAAATATCGCTTGCCAAAAGACTCATGTATATACGTCCGGTCCAATGTAAAATTCCCGAGCTGCATGGGAAGCACCTCATCTAAAAAGTCATCGTGATTACCCCGGAGATATATCACTTTAGTGTTTGTGCCGGAGAGCCACTTCATCAGCAAACGGAAAAAAGAAGTATGTCGCTTTTTCCATTTCCCGGATTTCCTAAGCTGCCAGCCATCGATGATATCTCCATTCAGGATCAAGGTGTCGCAGCTATGTTCCTTGAGGAAACGAACCGCCTCCCTAACATGAGAATTGCGAATTCCGAGATGTATGTCTGAGAGTACAATCGTCCGAAAATGCTGTTTCACTACAAAGGTTTATCGAAATTCAACCTTTTTTGTGTCTGACAGATTAAGGAAATATGAATGAATTGTAAAGTAAATATGAACGAATTGTTAAGCAGACCATCAATGCAATAAAGAAACATCAACCATTACCGGAAAATGATCCGATGGGAATTTTCCGTTGTAGGTATCTGTCAAAATGGCCCATGCACCAACTTTAAAATGACTGGTGACGAATACGTGATCGATGACATCCTTTCCTACTGCATCTGTGCGAAAGGCATTGAATGAACCATTCGGAGCATATACGGAAGTGACTTTTGAATGGGTATCTGTTAGCCAACCGGAACCGGAGAGGGTCTTGTACCAGTCTGACTCCGGACTGCCATTGAGATCCCCCATAAAGACAACGGGACCCGTCCCGGCGATATCACGGATCTTTTGAAGGATCAGTTTGCTGCTGCCGATGCGCGCTTGTACCCCGCGATGATCGTAATGCGCATTGAAGACATGGAAGGTCTGGTGAGTACGCCGGTCTTTCAACCTGACCCAACTGCAGATGCGGTGAAGCGTGGCGTCCCATCCGGGCCCTGGCTTATCAGGTGTTTCCGACAACCAGAAATCCCCCTTGTCCAGCAACTCAAAAAAATCGGTGCGATAGAAGATGGAGGAATGCTCTCCCGCCGTTTTACCGTCGTCTCTGCCGCGTCCATAATAAGCGAATCCGGGCAAGTCAACCGACAAGTCCTTCAACTGATGATACAAGGCTTCTTGCACACCAAAGATCTCAAAACCATGATGCCGGATCAGGGCCGCCACATGTACTTTCCGGTCCTTCCACAGGTTACCGCTGTCACCCGGATTGTCGTAGCGGATGTTGTAAGTCGCCAGGCGAAGCGTCTGGGCGGTAGTTGAATCAGTTAAAATGCTCAACATCATGCAGAAAAAAACAGAGGATATCAAGTATCTATATTTATTTGTATTCATGGCCGATCGTTATATTTAAATGTTTTTTCGGAGCAAGACAACATGCGTCGGAAAGTGATCGCTGTAACCTCCCCGATAGATGTTTCCATCCCAGGTCCGCATGGGGTAGCCCTTGTATTTACCGATGTGCTCGATCATGTAATCACGGGAAAAGATTTGGGCACGATGAAAGAAATAGCCGGACTGGTTTTTATCGAGCCATGGCTTTGAGATCAGGATCTGGTCGAACAGTCCCCACGCGTCCTGATAAGCCAGCGTTCCAAATCCCTTTCGATGCAGATCATACCAGGGATTGAAGAAGTCAATTTTCCCAACCTCCGCTTGTTTACCCGTGGCGCGCATGATGTCGACGATACTCACATTGAACGGATCATCATTCAGATCGCCCATCACCAGGATCTTGGCTTTGGGATCCTGCTTGAATACGACCTGATCGATATGCCGCCGGCACACGGCAGCTGCTGCATTGCGGGCCGGAGCAGACCTTTCTTCGCCACCACTGCGACTGGGCCAGTGGTTCACATAAATATGAACGACCTCCCCATCCAAACGTCCCTTCACATAAAGAATATCACGGGTGTAACGTGCGTCCTTGGTACCCCCGGGAAGTTCCACGTAAAGGGACGCAGTGGTATCGACCGTGAAATACTTCGGATTGTAGAACATCGCCACATCCACCCCACGGGCATCCTTAGAATCATAGTGTACGATCTGATAGTTCCGCTTTCGAAGTAACGGATGTGCCGCCAGATCAACGAGCACGGATCGGTTCTCTATCTCCGATACACCCAGGATCGCAGGACCGTCCGGACTCATGTCTGTACCCTGTTGTGAAATGACCGTCGCCAGCCTTCCCAGCTTATCGTTATAGAGTTTTCCGTTGTAGTTCTTCGGGCCGGAAGGCGAGAACTCCTCATCCAAAACGCCTTCCGTGTCGATGGTATCAAAGAGATTCTCCAGGTTGTAAAAGCCTGCGATCACCACACGATACGTCGGGGCACCAGAGGCTGGCTGTGCCCTGAGGGTTGCTGCAGACCAAAGAAAGCAACACAATAGGCATAATGAACGCGACATCATTTCATCCTTTTGATCAATGCTAAGTTCCGAACTTATTGACAGTATATGAACTTAATTCAAATCCTCGACTGAACGTATGCTTTGAGCGTGATGGGTTGATTACCTTCGTATCGAATCAGTAGACAAGCTATGATGAATCAACACAGAAAACTCCTCCTGACGATCTTCCTCACGGGGATCGGCATCTGGGCTTCGGCGCAGACCAGCCGCACAGACACGTTGCCAGCGGTCGACAGCACGCTGGACGAGCTTCGTGACGGCATCCTTGACAATATCCCCGTGATCTCGATCGATGATAACGACATGGGTGATGGCGCCGCACCCAATGTTTCCTCGGTACTAACCGCAGGAAGGGATCCCTTCTTCTCGGCGGCCGCTTTCAACTTCAGCGCCGTTCGTTTCCGCGTTAGGGGCTACGACCAGGACCTCTTCGGCACCTGGCTCAATGGCATCCCGATGGAGAACCTTGATAATGGGTTCACACCCTTTGGGCTCTGGGGAGGATTAAACGATGTGCTCCGCAACCGCGACCTGTCCATCGGGTTGCGCCCAAACACCTTCGCCTTTGGCGACATCGGCACGAATACATCTATCGATGCACGCGCCAGCAAACAGCGGGCACAAACCAGCATCGGATACGCCTATTCCAATCGTAACTACCGCCACCGGGCCATGGTCACCCATTCCACCGGTCTCAATAAAAAAGGATGGGCCTTCTCGCTGAGTGGCAGCAGACGCTACGCCGAAGAAGGCTATGTACCAGGCACTTACTATGACGGATATAGTTTCTTCGCCGGGGTGGATAAACTGATCAAACAGAAACACCTGTTGTCACTCATAGTATTTGGTGCCCCCACCGAGAATGGTCGCCAGGGCCCGTCGGTCCAGGAGATGATGAACCTGGCCGGCACGAACTACTACAATCCTTCATGGGGTTTTCAGAATGGCAAGGTCCGCAATGCCAACGTGGGCAGGACCAATCAGCCTTATGCCATCTTCACGCACGACTGGAAGATCGATAACCGTACGAACCTCGTGACCGCATTTGGATACTCGACGGGTTATCGCAGCACCACGGCACTGGACTGGTACAATGCCCGCGATCCGCGGCCCGATTATTATCGATACCTGCCCAGTTACTATGCATCCACAGATCCCTTCCAGGCCAATCTGATGCGCGACCGGATGCAGCAGGATATCAATCTGAGGCAGGTCAATTGGGATTACCTCTACACGGCCAACCTGGGGAACCGTGAAACCATCCAAAACGCCGATGGCATCCCTGGAAATAATGTGAGTGGGCTTCGTTCGCGATACATCGTGGAAGAACGGGTGATCGGCTCCAACCGATTCAACTTCAACACCGTTCTCAATAAGAATGTCAACGAACACTTCGATCTGACGGCAGGACTCAATCACCTGCAGATGCGCAACCATTATTACAAGCGCGTGGATGATCTGCTGGGCGGTGACTTCTATGTGAACCTGAACCAGTTCGCTGAAAGGGATTTCCCGAACAACGCGGCTGCCAACCAGTTTGATGCTGATCGACCCAACCGGATCCTCCGCCAGGGAGACCGGTTCGGATATGATTATGACATGCATGTACAACGTACGGCCGCCTGGGTGCAAGGCGTGTTCAAATTCCGCAGGATCGACTACTTCCTATCTGCTGAAGGCTCCCAGACATCCTTCTTCCGCCAAGGCAATGTGCGGACCGGCATCTATCCGAACAATTCACTCGGAAAGTCGACCGTGAATCGGTTTACCAACTATGCGGTCAAGTCCGGACTTACCTTCAAGATCGACGGCCGGAATTATATCTATGCAAATGCCGCGATGCTCACCAAGGCGCCATACTTCGAGAATATTTACATCGCCCCACGCACCCGCGACTTCCAGCAGCAGAGTCCACGATCGACGACCGTGCGCAGCGCCGAAGCCGGCTA
>CAJBZC010000489.1 GCA_903959965.1 uncultured bacterium | reverse complement strand
TCTCTCACCGGCTATCATCCCGCGGCCAAAGATCAATACAAGGTTCCTCTTGTTGCTCGAAATATGATCATGGCGCATGTGACATTTTCCGAGGGCCTAATAAAATTGACAATCGGCCTGGAGATTGCAAAGCCCTCCAAGGGTTATGCCACCCTCCAAGGGTTAGGAACGTCTTTGAGGACATTAAGATGTATTAGGTAAACTTTTTTAACGCCACATCGCGTATTACATTTGCTCACTGATATTCCCATAAACTGTTGGTAAATGAAAAAATCGAACTTATTCATAAGCCTCTTGGCTGTCCTGATCTTCACGCAGGCAAATGCTCAGTCGACCAAGGACTCCCTCGATCCCAAGATGCAGTGGTTCACAGATGCCAAACTTGGCATTTTCATCCACTGGGGCATTTACGCCGTTAATGGCATCGACGAAAGCTGGAGTTTTCACAATCGCAAGATATCTTGGAAGGATTATATGGATCAGCTCAAGGGCTTTAACACCCGGGCTTATGATCCGGAAGCATGGGCCTCGCTGATCAAGGAAAGTGGAGCCCGTTACGCGGTACTTACTACCAAACACCACGATGGTGTGGCACTGTGGGATACAAAGGAAAGACACTACGATGTCGTGGATAACACTCCCGCCAGACGAGATCTGATTGCACCGTTTTTCTCCGCTTTGAGATCTAAAGGCATAAAGGCTGGGGCGTATTACTCGCTGATCGACTGGAGTCATCCCGACTACACAGGATTCCTGAAGGACAGCTCACGGTACCGGCTAACTGAAGATTCTGCCCGTTGGGCCCGCTTCTCACGCTTCAATATGGCCCAGATGAAGGAGATCTCCAATCGGTACAATCCAGATCTCTGGTGGTTCGACGGCGACTGGGAACATTCCGCCGCGGAATGGGACGCACCGGGTATCCGAAAGATGCTCCTCTCTCAAAACCCTTCTGCCATCCTCAACGGACGTCTTCAGGGTTACGGAGATTACGCCACGCCAGAGCAGAATTTTCCGATCACTCGTCCGCCGGAGAAAGCATGGGAGCTTTGTATGACCACCAATAATAACTGGGGGTTTCAACCTGGTGATACCAATTGGAAGACGCCATACGAGGTCATCACCATTTTTGCGGATGCCATCAGCAATGGCGGGAATCTCCTGCTGGATATGGGGCCACGCGCCGATGGCACCATCCCCGAACCTCAGGTGCATGTACTGCAAGAACTAGGCGCCTGGAATAAAAAGCATGGAGAAGCCGTATTCGGATCGCAGCCCGGTTTGCCCCAAGGACATTTCTACGGACCATCAACCCTCTCGAAAGACAGTTCAATTTTATATCTCTTTTTGCCTGGAAATGTAAGTGGACCCATCGTTGTGAGGGGACTGCAATCTGCCATCAAATCCGCGCAGGTCATTGGACCGGAAACCACACTCAAACCCAAGATCGTAGGAAAGATTTCCTGGAGCCATGTGCCTGGCCTTGTCTACATCGAAGTCCCTGCATCCGCGCAAGATAAATACATGACTGTGCTCCGATTGAAACTCGATGGCCCGGTCAGACTATACCGCGGGAAGGGCGGGCTCTGATCCTCCAAAATAAGGAAGGAGTTTGTCCCGCAGGATATCCGGCATGCTCGACCTCCGTTTCGTGGTCCTGTCCAAAAAGAATAAGGTCACAAAACCCGTCGTGATCAACTTCCCTGCCTCGTTGAAAATATCCTGATGAAAGGTGATCGTATGTTGTTTTGGTAACTCCTTCAACTGCGTTCGTACCGTGATCAGATCGTCGTATCTGGCTGATCGCAGATACCTCATATTTATTTCCACAACGGGCATTTCGATGCCCATATCTTCCATCTCTCGGTAGGTAAATCCGAGCTGTCGGATGGATTCCGTACGCGCCACTTCAAAATACGTCGCATAGTTTGCGTGATAGACCACATTCATCTGATCAGTCTCCGCATATCTCACCCGGATAGGTATGCTTGTTTCAAACATCATTTCGATTTGAGCTACCCCCGCCTTATTTACCCATAATGCCGTCCACCGAGGCCTTGCCCGGACCGCAGAGCATGATGACCACCGCCGCGATCAAAAAAAGCATGCCGCGCTCACCTTCTCCGAAGATGTCGGCATCATGGGCTTTGAATACCGCTACTGTCATGGTGATGACCAATGGAACCACGGTGATCCGGGTGAACAGGCCTATCGCAACGAACAGTGCACAGAAGAATTCCGCAAAGATCACCAACGACAGGCTGACAGCCGAGCCCAATCCCAGGAAATCCATGAAATTTCCGCTTCGCTCACTGAAATGGACCATCTTGCCATACCCATGTGGGATCATCAACAGGCCGAGCCCTGCCCGGAGAATGAAGAGTGAGAGGTTTAAAGCCCAGGGAGCCGTACGCGTGCTTAGGATTTTTTTCATGAGGATGTACTTTCTCTTCGCAAAGGTAAGTCGCAGTCCGCATAGCGCTTTTAACAAAAGATTGGGCGGCACACAACCCCATGAAGTTCAGTATGGAACGGTTTTTCGTACCTTTTACCGAGCGCATTTACAGTACTGAAATCTGCGGGAATCGTACATTCGTCCAACCGAACCCGCTTTAAAGAAATAAGACTGCATGATGTCCAGAATCACCTTGCTATTGTCTTTGCTCATCCTGAGAGCGACCGTCTCCGCACAGCAGACAATGGCCCTGAACGATCCCAAGCAAACCTTCTGGCAGGCCCGGGAGCATTTTCAGCAGGAACGTTACAGCCTGGCCTATCCGATCTTCCGATCTCTGCAGAGATCTCTCACGGATGCCGATCGTGCCGCTGCCCGTTTGACGGCCGATGAGATCGATTTCTACACCACCGCCTGCGCGCTACAACGGCAGGAGCCTTTCGCCGCAGATGACGCAGCCGGCTTCATGGCCAGGGACGAACAGGACGCCCTCCGATTGAAGATGGCGTTCTACCTCGGCGAATATCACTATCGGAATGCGGATTTCAGGAACGCTGTCGATACCTATGAACAGACAGATGTCGCACAACTTAGCAATCGTCAGATTTCTGACATGAAATACCATCAGGGGCACGCTTATTTCTCCCTGAATCAATATAAACTGGCCAAGCCACTACTGCAGGCCGTGCGACAGTTGCCGGATCATCCCAATGTCTCAGATGCCCATTATTTCTATGGTTTCATCTGCTATACGGAAAGAAAGATGTCGGAAGCCCTGGAGGCTTTTCGCAAGGTGGAGAATCATCCGCTCTACGCGCAGGCTGTTCCCTTTTACATTGCTGATATCCTTTACCACCAGGGTCAGAAGGAAAAGGCCCTGGCTTATGCCGAAGCTAACAGGCAAAAGACGTCCGGACTTTACGCTCATCAGATGAATCAATTCCTTGGGCATGCTTTTTTTGAGAAGCGTGATTTCTCAAAAGCGCTTTCATTCCTGGAGGCATCCTCCGGTGGACCTGAAAAAATCACCCGCGGACAACTTTACGAACTCAGTTATGCACAGTATGTGACCGGCAAATATGCCGCGGCTGCTGAAGGGTTCAGCCAACTCAGCACCGGAAGCGATTCCCTTACGCAGAGTGCAATGTACCTCCTGGGGGACGCCTATCTGAAACTTGGTCGTCGGCCCGAAGCACGTAACGCTTTTGCTTACTGCGCTTCAAATACCAGCATTCCTGGCCAGCGAGAAGTATCCGCCTTCAATTACGCCAAACTCAGCTACGAACTAGGCTACCAGGATGTCGCTCTTGCCGAACTCCGCCGCTTCAACGAAAACTGGCCCAAATCCGTCTGGGGACGCGAAGCCCGTGAACTCCTGATCGGGTTGCTGGCCAACACCAACAACTACCGCGAAGCACTGACCTTGCTGGAGAACATGGGATACAATTCCGAATCAGGTCGCAGGCTCTTCCCCAAGGTCGCCTTCGGAAGAGCGATGGAACTCATTGAGGATGGCGATCTGGCCGGTGGAGAACGCTTGATCGATCGGGTGCTCGTTGCCCCGGAAAATACATCCGTAGCCGGACCTGCCCGTTTCTGGAAAGGCGAGATCGCTTATCGTACCGGCCGGAACGACGAAGCCATCCGCGCACTGAACGCCTACCTCTCGAAAGAATCCACTCCGCTGGGTGATGCTCGACCGCTGAATGCGCGTTACTCCCTCGGTTATGCCTACCTGCGTCAGGACGACTATGCAGCTGCTCAGACGCATTTCGCACAAGTGGCCACAGGTGCGCGGGCCAATAGTCCCGCCGTCGTTCAGGATGCACACCTGCGGGAGGCCGACTGCCGCTACATGCGCCGCGATCTTGCCCAGGCCAAAAATAAATATGAGCAGGCCGTCGGCTTCGGATGGCCTGGTGCCGATCACGCTCAATATCAACTGGCGATGATCGCCGGGGTCACAAGCGCCAGTACTAAGATCTTTATATTGACTTCCTTCCCGAAAAAATTCCCTGGCTCCGCCCTGATTCCTCAGGCCGCCATGGAACTGGCTTCCACCTATCTATCCGAAGAACGTTTCCGGGAGGCCATTCCCTGGCTCAACACAATCCTGAAATCAGGACCTCAGGCGACCAGCCTGAAGCCAAGGGCACATCTCCGGTTGGGCATCGCCTACTTTAACCTGGATAACAACCGGGAAGCGCTTGACCAATATCGCATGCTGGTGACCGATTACCCACAAGCCCCTGAAGTGGAGGATGCGCTGGAAGCCGCCCGCGCCATCTACGTAGAAGAGGGGAGAACCGCCGAATACGCCGATTTCCTGCGTAAGGCCGGTAGGACGATTTCCCAAAGCCAGGAAGATTCCCTCGCATGGTCGTCCGCAGAAAACCGACTGGCATCAGGCGACCCGGATGCTACCATACAGGCGATCGACCGCTACCTTATTGCCTTCCCCGAAGGTGAATTCTCCCTGGAGGCGCATTTCAACCGTGCTGATGCCTGGCAGCGCAAAAAGGATAACCTGAAGGCCCTGCCCGACTACGAATGGGTGGCTGAAAAAGGAGCCAGCAGATTCGCCGAACGAGCCATCCGTCAGGCGGCCAGGATCCAGTATTTTGACAGAAAAGATTACGCCGCGGCTGAAAACTGGTTCGCGAAACTCAAATCCCTTACCAACGAACCGGAACCCAGACTCGATGCCATGCGCGGACTCCTGCGCGCCCAATTCCAGCAACAGAAATGGAACGAAGCCGTTCCCAACGCTGAAGAATTGCTCCGTGAAAAAGGCATTGAAAATGACGACCGGGTACTTGCCTCCATGGTCCTGGCAAGAGCCGCCCAGGGGGGCGAACGCTACGCCGATGCGATTACCCACTACAAGAACGTGATCACCCGCAACAATGCAGCATATGCCGCGGAAGCACGCTACCGCATCGCCGAATGCCAGTTCCGGCAAGATGACCTGCGAAACGCAGAGAAGTCCGCACTCGAATGCATCAGGAAATCTGGATCTTATGATCTCTGGATCACGAAATCCTACATCCTCATGGGAGAAGTGTTCTGGAAACAGAAGGATTATTTCAATGCCAAGGCCACCTTGCAGAGTGTAGTTGACAATACGACGATCTCCGATCTGAAAGAGGAGGCTTCCACCAAACTGCGTCAGGTGACAGAGGAAGAAAAGAAAAACGGCAAACTGTCAGATAACTAACGGTCACGCATCAACGAAATCAACATGTCACTGCCGAATGCAATGCAAATAAATATGAGATCAGCACTGATCGTTCTGATGGCCTTGCCCCTGGGCCTGGCGTCTTTTTCCGCTAACGCACAAGATACATCCCGGCGTCAAACCATCGAGATCACTTCGAGTTTCAAGCCCGTGCTGCGTCCATCAGCCAAGATTGGATTTGCCACCACGCCTCCGCCTGCAGACACCAGCCGACCGCGACTGGCATACAACATTCCTGTGCAAAATATAGTACCCGCACTGGCACCCTTTGCACTCAGACCCGTAACACGCGAGGTTGACAGCGCTGGTGGCTGGAAGAACAGCAACTATGTGAAAGCCGGATTCGGAAACCTTACGACGCCCTATGCAGAGGCAGGTCTCAGCCTTGGAGATACCCGACAGCGTTTCAATCTCTTCGCGTCCCATATCTCCTCCCGAGGTATGATCGAAGATCAGGATTATGGACAAACACGCATACGCGGAGATGTGGCCTCACTCTTGGGTGAGGATAAGGAGTGGTTCGGTCAGGTCGGACTTTCTCAGGACCGGTTCTATCAGTTCGGATTCGATAAGGCGCTGCTTCCCCTGATAGATCGGGCCGATATGCTTCGCAGATACAATACCATCTCCGCTGAAACAGGAATCCGGAACCTACAAGCCACTGAGTTCGGACTCCGCTTCCAGCCACGGATTAAGACACATTTCATGGTGGATAACCGAAAAGCCACAGAACTCGGACTCTCCCTTAACCTGCCGATGGAGAAAAGATTCTCTGAGCAATTCGCCCTATCTATCGGTGTGCAGGCGGATCTGGTCAGACTCAGTCCGGACATCGTGGACGGGATCGTCAACCACCTCGTTAACGTACCCGTTGCAGTCGACTACCGCACCACCCGTATCCGCATCAAGGCCGGGGCCACGCCATCCTGGGATAAAGGACAGTTCCATCTCCTGCCCGTAGTGACCGCGGAATTCCCCATCGCCCGAGACAAGTGGGTGCTCCAGGCCGGATGGATCAGTTATTACGAACTGGGCTCCTATAAGCGAC
>CAJBZC010000488.1 GCA_903959965.1 uncultured bacterium | reverse complement strand
TCTCCGGACGCAGACTTGGGATACCGAGCAGTTGGGCGGCCTTGCTGTCGTTCGGGAGGGTGGCATCATCGAAGGCCACACCACCCTGGAACACGGTGGAAGTTTTGGTCAGATAACGCTGCTGCAAAGCAGGTGCACGGAAACCGGTGCTGGTGGATCCGCGCAGCGAAAAGTTATCAGTTACACGGTAACGACCGGCCAGCTTTCCACTCAGATTGCCACCGAAGTCGCTGTAATTCTCATATCTCAATGCCAGGTCGAACAGCAGGCGCTTGTTAGGCTCCATCTCGAGGTCAGCGTAAATGGCACCGGATGTGCGATTTCTGCTCAGGGAGTTATCAGGACGAAAACCCGGAAATACCTGGGAGCCGCCCGCCGGAATGCCGGTCGTGTTATCGGCCAGTCTGACAGATGTCGGTGTACCGTTCAGCACATCCACCTGACCTCCTGTCCGACGCATGTAGTTCGCCCAGGAAGATTCCTCACCCTGCTTCTGTTCGTAGTTTTCATACCTGAATTCCGAACCTAAGGCCAGGTTGGTGAAGAAATTTCCTTCCAGTTTCCGGCTGACATCAAAATTGGTGGTATTCTGACGGAAAGACAGGGTTCCGGCATCGAATTCCGTCTGCTTCAACCCATTGTTGTAAAAGCCCGATACGTTCAGCGTATTCTCGATATTGAACGAAAAGGAGTTACTTCCGTACACGTTGCTCAGGTCGTAGTTCCAGGTACCCATCCGGCCCTTGATGCCCGTCCCCACCGAGATGTCGCGGATGGTGGAACTGATCTCCGGAAGAAATCCCTTCGGGTAAATGGCCGGAATATTGGTTGCCTGGTAAGGCATCCGGTAGAATCCGGTAGAGTTACCATTACGCTGACCCAGGATGCTGAAGAAATAGAACTCAGATTCTCCCTTCAGCTTGATGGCGCTGTTGATGACACCCTGGATGTTGCGCGTGCGTGATTGTCCCACACGCATCTGAAAGAAGTCACGGTTAACGCCGAGTTGGCTCAACAATGCATTGCTGGCGGCATCCCCCGAAGTACGGTTGTCTATGTCTCCCGTGCGCTCCCCGGAGCGGATGGTCGGTTCCCGCTGATCATAGTTCAAGGTGGCATTCAGGAAGCTGCCTTTCTTCTTGCCGAGTTGCCAGCCATAGTTGACCGCCGCGCTGAACTTCTGACCATCGGTCACTTTTCTGTCTGTATACACAGGATCCTTTCCTTGGGTGAATATTCCAGGATTGGCATGCGTGAAGGCTTGGTAGGTGGTATTGTTAGCACCATAACTCACCACCGCACGTCCTTTATTGACATCGCGGTTGAGTTGTACGTTGATCACGCCCGCGATAGCATCTGAACCATACTGTGCCGCGGCACCATCCCTCAGCAACTCTATCCGGTCGATCGATCCGGCCGGAATGGCGTTCAGGTCTGTACCTACGGATCCACGGCCCATCGTGCCGTTTACATTGACCAGGGCGGAAGTGTACCGGCGTTTTCCATTGATCAGTACCAGGGTCTGGTCTGGTCCGAGACCCCTGACCGTTGCCGGATCAATGTGATCCGTTCCATCCGCCACTGTCTGCGTGGTCGAGTTGAAGGAGGGCGCAATGTTGTTCAGGATGTCCGTGATGTTGGTTTGCGGTGCATCCACCACCAGGCTCTTCAGGTCGAGTACGTCCACCGGAGCGGTGGATTCCAGTTTCGACCGGGGCAGACCTCGTGTACCTGTTACCACGACTTCATTAATGTCTCCTGAACCCGGCTTGAGGCTGATGGAAACCGTCGTCTCTGCGCCGAGCTTTATACTTCCGGGTTCATACCCGGAAAAACTGATCTCCAGCACATTCCCGGATGCGGCCGTAATTGAGAATTGTCCGGCCTCATTGGTCAACCGACTCGTTTTGGTGCCCTTGACAGTTACGGTGGCCCCCGTCATCGGCTTTCCAGATTCATCCTTTACGGTTCCGGAATAGGTTTTTTGCTGCGCCACGGAGGCCGTGCCCCAAAGGAGCAACATCAGCAGGGTTTGAATAATCTTCATGGACAATAGTTTTGGTTTTTAGAATATATATTGTAAAATTAAATCACCAAAAATATAGTCTACTTAAGAAATAGACTAATATAATTCTGACTTGTTAAAACATCTGTTCATTGTTTAACAATTTTTTCATACTCTTGTTCAAACAGGTATTGTTATGTAAGGTGATGGGTTATACAAGCACTTGCTGTTACCTCGTCAGAATAGCCATTGACATCTTTTTGCCTTGACTGTATCGAAACACCCTGTTTTCATTCAGACTTGTTAATCCGTCGTGAATGTCACATTTTTGTAATTACATCTTCAATCCTCCCCATGAGTCAGATTTCATCCCTAGTAGAACGTAAACGCAGAAAGCGTAAGGAACGCAATCAAAAACTTTCTTTCTGGGTTGCGCAAACCATGGTCGCAGGCATCTTTTTTCTGTCCGGGTTCCTGAAGCTGATCATGTCCACAGACATGCTGGCACAATCAGATCCCTGGATTTATCAGGCTCCGGTATGGTTTGTGAAAGTGATCGGGTTCATTGAACTGGCGGCAGGTGCGGGATTGATTCTTCCTGCCATGCTCCGGTACAGAACGGTCTGGAGTTTGCGGGCAGGATATGGTATTCTGGGATTGCTGTTGCTGGCTTTCGTGTTTCACGTCATCCGTCAGGAATGGAGCATCCTGTTTCAGATTGTAGTGCTGGCCTCGCTTGATATTTATGTTCTCTGGGGCCGAATTAAAGTGGATCCAATCACAGACCCCAAGCCTGTGAATCGTTGATCACATCGGAGCCTTCTTGACCCTGACAGCGTTCAGTCCCTTGGGACCTGATTCAACATCAAATAACACCTTTGTGTTTTCGGGCAATTGCTCTTCCATGTCGTTAACATGCACGAAAATGCTTTCCTTGGTGCGGTTGTCTCTGATGAAACCAAAACCTTTGATCGTATTGAAAAAGGTAATCGTTCCCTGACGCATCGCTTCGTCACCCTCGGGTATACGATCGCGTGGAACGCTGATCTCAATGTCTTCAAGCTTAATTTCCTGTTTCCTGGAGGGGTCGGGCGGTGTAGAACTGATGTTGCCATTCTCATCCAGCCAGGCAATCATATCATCCAGACTTTTGCCTCCTGAACTTTCCTTCCGTTCTTTTTTGCGCTCCTCTTTTTCCTTTTTGTTCTGCTGCTTCTTTTTTTCCCGCTCTTTCTTATTCCAGGAATCGGCCATGTGTAGTATGATATTTAAGTGTTATTGTCATCTGGCCGATGCCTGGTCATCCAGGCTGGAGGTCGGATGCAAATATAAAGGTAGTCAATAATTCCCAACCCCTCATCAATTCCTTGGATTGCTTACCATAAAGACATGGTGGTTCGCGGAGCCCTGACTCAACGTATTCATAGGTTCAGGGTGTGCTCAGCATGTATTTTATTCCCGCACTCATCAAAATTTTATAAAATTTCGGGCAATATTTTAACAATTTGTTAAAGAGTTTGTTGATTTTATGGTTAACGGAGAGGAACTGGATTTATATAAAAAAGTTTAATGTGTCATAATTCTTCTTTTTAAGACAAATTAATCGATGGAAACAGCGTTTTAGTAAGTTTTTTTGTCAAGTAATCAGTTGGCTGTGATTTTCTTAATGATTTATATGTCAATTTTGCAAGTTCAATTTTAAACCCCACTGTTATGAAGAAAGCGTTGCTTCAAACCCTGGTGATGTGGGTGCTCATGTCCGCGACGGCCATGGCACAAAGCATCACGGTCAAGGGCAAAGTGACGGATGAGTCGGGAGCGCCCGTACCCTCCGCCACAATTCAGGTTAAAAAATCCGGTACGGCCGTAGCCACGGACCCGCAGGGCAATTTCTCTATTTCGGCTGCACCGGGCAATGTCCTGGTTATTTCGGCCGTCGGCTTCGAAGGCCGGGAGGTTGCTGTAACCGGAGCCGCCATGAATGTTTCATTAAATTCCGATACCAAGGCATTGTCCGAGGTGGTGGTCACCGGTTTCGGTGGATCTCAGATCCGTCGGGAACTGACTGGTAACATCGCCCGTGTGAAGGCCAAGGATATCGAGAACGTGCCGCTTCCCAGCGTCGACCAGGCCCTGCAGGGTAAAGCTGCCGGTGTTTTTGTAAACGCACAATCCGGTAAGCTCGGACAGTCCGTAACCGTTCGCGTTCGCGGTAACTCTTCCATCAGCGCCAGCAGCCAGCCGCTCTATGTACTTGACGGTGTACCCATCACCGCCAACGATCAGAGCTCTTATGGTGGCGACATGAACCCGCTGACCGACCTCAACCCGAACGATATCGAGTCCATCGAGGTACTGAAAGATGCTTCCGCCGGCGCCATCTACGGTGCCCGTGCCGCCAACGGTGTCGTGCTGATCACCACCAAGCGCGGTAAGGCCGGTAAGACCAATGTATCCTTCAATGTGCAAACCGGTTATGCTGAAGCTACCAAGCGTCTTGATATGCTCAATTCAGAGCAATATGCCGAGCTGATCCTCGAAGGTGCCGCCTACCGCGACAAACTCGATGGTACGCCCATCACAGACCCCAACAGCTGGACCGCCTACGTCAAGAATGACGTAATGGACTACTACAGCTACGGAGAGTGGTCGAAGAATCCCAAGCAGAGCTACGATTGGCAGGATGTTGTTTTCCAAAGAGGTCCTTATCGTCAGGCCGACATGCAGATCCGCGGTGGTTCCGACAAAACCAAGTTCTTCTCCTCCTTCCAGCACCTGGAGCAAACAGGAACGATGATTGGCAATAAACTCCAGCGCACCACCGGCCGCCTGAACATCGACCAGAAAGCCAATGATTGGCTGGACCTCGGTGTCTCTCTGGCACTCAGCCGCACATGGAATCGTCGTCTGCCTGATGACAACGCTTTCTCCAACCCGCTGCAGGCCATCGCCCTCATGCCGATGACCCCGTTCAATGATCCGACCACCGGACTTCCCGCAGGTACGCCTCCCGGTGACGTGAACATCCCGCTCTATTACAACCCAGTACTGACGGTCAACTATGCCCGCTTCACCCAGGATGTGTACAGAACATTCGGCAATGCCTTTGCACAAGCCAAACTCATGAAGGGACTCAATTTCCGGACTGAATTCGGCCTTGACTATCTCAGCCAAAACGAAGAAGGCTATTTCCGTTCCGAGACCGTCCGGAACCAGACCCGTGCCTCACGTGGCGTGGGTAACAACTCCGGTACTTTCATCACCAACTTCAACACGCAGAGCTACCTGAGCTATCAGTACAACTCGAAGTTGCACAACATCAATGCTACAGCCGGTATCCAGTATCAGGAATCCCAGGCTAAGTATAATTCTACAGAAGGTACAGACTTCCCGTCCAACTCCTACACGAAGATCGCCAGTGCGGCCACCAAATCAGGCGGCAGCTCTTCGCAGTCGGATTTCCGCTTCTTGTCCTATTTCGCCCGGGCGAACTACACGCTGATGGATAACTATATCCTCGCCCTTAGTGCCCGTATCGACGAGTCTTCCCGTTTCGGTAAGAACTCCCGCAGCGGTTTCTTCCCTGCCGTATCTGCAGGATGGATCATCTCCAATGAGAAATTCATGCGCACCATGCCGGTGGTCAGCTTCCTGAAACTCCGTGCCTCATGGGGTCAGGTCGGTAATGCCGAAATAGGCAACTTCCCGCAACTGGGTCTATTCACCGGTGATGCCGGTTATGCCGGTAATGCAGGTCAGCGCCCTTCTCAGCTGGCAAACCCTGACCTGAGTTGGGAAACCACTGAGCAATTGGATGCTGGTATCGACTTCGGTTTGTTCAATAACCGAGTCACGGGTGAAATCGATTATTACGTCAAGAAGACCTCCGGTCTGCTGCTGAACGTCAACATCCCCGCCACCACCGGTTTCCTCAGTCAGGTGCGTAACGTGGGCAAACTCGAGAACAGCGGTTATGAGTTCGTATTGAATACGCAGAACCTGGTGGGCAAGTTCAAATGGAGCACCAATGTTAACCTCGCCCTGAACAAAGGTAAGGTCACCGATATCCAGGGCCAGATCATCGAAGGCGGTGTCAGCACAATGAACCGCGTCGAAGAAGGCTACAATGTCGGTGTTTTCTTTACGCCTGAGTTCGCGGGTGTAGATCCCGCCAACGGAAACGCATTGTTCTACAAGAACACCAAGAAGACTGACGGCAGCCGCGACCGGACGACGACCTCCGTTTACAGCGAAGCTCAGCGTGTAGTAGTAGGTGATCCGAACCCGGATCTCATCTATGGTTTCACCAACAACTTCTCCTACAAAGGCATCGATCTGTCTGTATTCTTTAACGGCGTATCCGGCAATCAGAACAACATCTACGGTATGGGTCGCTACTCATCCGCGAGCATGCTGTATGAGGATAACAACACCGCCGATCAGCTTCGCCGCTGGAGGAAAGCAGGTGACGTTACTGATATCCCGCAGGTGCGTCTGTACCGCGTGAATGGTTCCCAGGCCAGCAGCCGTTACATCGTGGATGGCTCTTACATGCGTCTGCGTAATGTAACCCTGGGTTACACCTTCAGCAACGACCTGTTGCGCAAGGCCAAGATGGAGAAACTCCGCGTGTATGTTTCCGCACAGAATCTGGCCACCTTCACCAAGTATCCTTACTGGGATCCCGAAGTGAACGCCGACTCCTTCGACTCCAACATCGCCAAGGGTAACGACTTCTATACGCCGCCGCAGCCCCGTACCTTCCTGGTGGGTATCAATGTCAACCTCTAATCTCTAAATCAGAACTGATCATGAAAATAAAGAACATAGCTTTCGGGAAATACCTGACCGCCATCCTGGCGACGGGTATCCTGACGGTCGGATGCTCAAAGCGTCTTGACATCGGTCCCTACCAGAGCATCGCCGAAAATGCGGCCCTCAATACGGAAGGTGACGTACTCGTGACCCTCATCGGTGCCTATGACGGTCTGCAAAACGCAGCAGGTTGGGGCGGCGAGATCATGGTCCTCAACGACCTGATCGGCAACTCTACCAACATCAACTTCACCGGTACCTTTGCAGGCCTGAATGACGCCTATAACGGCCTGATGGTGTCCAACAACACCTTCGCAACCAGTACATGGAATGCAGCCTACAGCTGCATCAACCGCGCCAACAACGTGCTGAGTGCCATTGATAAGGTGACATCCTCTCCGGCTAAGAAAAGCTCCGTGGAAGGGGAAGCACTCTTCATCCGGGCATCCATGTATTTCGAACTCGTACGTCTCTATGCCAAGCCCGTGGGCGACGGTGACGCCACCCAGAACCCAGGTGTTCCGATGGTGTTGACGCCTACACGTGGTGTAACCGACGCTGACTATCGCGCTCGTGCATCCGTCAAGGCCGTTTATGACCAGGTGATTGCAGACCTGACCAAGGCTGAAAGCCTGCTGCCCTCCAGCAACGGCTTCTATGCTAACAAGTGGGCCGCTGCCGCCATGCTGGCACGCGTGCAACTGCAGAACAGGAACTTCACAGAGGCCGGAGCTGCCGCTAACCGGGTCATCACCGGAAGTGGCCGGACGCTGAACCCGGATTTCACAAAGCTTTGGTTCACCTTCATCAACAACGCTGGAAGCACGCCTTCCGAGTATCTGTTTGCTGTGAAGGTTACGGCTCAGGACGGAACGAACTCCATTAACACCTACTTCGGTCGTACCATTTCCGGAATGCCCGGCACGGCAGGTCGTAGTGATTGCAAAATCAAGACCGCACACATCGCTCAATACGAAGCAGGTGACAAGCGGAACTATTTTGTGCTCTCCGGAGGCAGCTACTATTCCATGAAGCACCTCGACCGCTTCGGAGATGTACCCGTCATCCGCCTCGCGGAGATGTATCTGACAAGGGCTGAGGCGAATGTCCGCAACAACACCTCCGTTGGAGCCGCGCCGCTTGCTGATGTGAACATGATCCGTGCACGTGCCGGACTGGCACCGCTCACAGCGGTCACTCTCGCTGCCGTCACCAAGGAGCGCGCTCTGGAACTAGCTTTCGAAGGTCATTGCCTTCCTGATGCCAAGCGTCTCCAAACGCCCGTCGGTACTTTCGCCTGGAATGATCCTAAGCTTATCATGCCCATCCCGCAGCGGGAAATGGACGTGAACAAGAAGCTCGTTCAGAATACCGGCTATTGATCCCAACAGTTTGATCCCATAAAAAAACAGCGAAGGTTAACTCCTTCGCTGTTTTTTTTGCCCAGATTCTTGCTGCCATCGATGCAACAGGCATGCGGTCATTGTCTTACATCCCTGCCCAGGTATGCCCTCCTGACGGGTTCCTCCATTTTTTCGATGGCATATCGCAGCATGGTGCGCGGCATGATGTCTGTATATTTATTCAAAAAGTCTTCCACCTGTCCTGCATCCCGCTTCCACGCCTCCCGAAGCATCCAGCCCGATGCCTTGTGCATCAGATCATGCGGATGACCCAGGAATTTCTCCGCCAGTTGCAAGCAATCACCCAGATCTCCCTGTCTGATGAAATGCAGCGTGGCCACCATCGCAATACGGTTGTCCCACAGCAAACTCGATTCCGCCAGGCGGTAAAGAATGTCACGTTCACGTTTCTCCAACCAGCGCCCCAACACGATATGTGCTGACGAATCCACCAGGTCCCAGTTATTGATCCGGTCTGTTTTTGACAAATAAAGATCGACCCATTTCCTGCCGTTTCCCGTTTTATCATCCCGATGAAATCCCAGGTTCAGCAGGAAAACCGCCGTGAGCCTCACCTCATGAAATTCGGAATCCAAGAGTTGACGGACGGTATCCACCTCAATCACATGTTTATATCTTCTGGCCACAGCGCGTTGCTGCGGCACAGAAATACCCAGAAAGATATCCCCGGCGCCGTACTCCCCCGGACCTGTTTTGAAGAATCCGGCCATCTGAACGGCGCGGTCAGGATCGGCCAGATCTAGCAGGGCGTCCGTAATTTCTGTGGTAAGTATTGTTGGATTCATGTCAGCAAAAAAATGATCTTTGGGGATGCGTTACCGGGTGTTTTTTCGAAAATGATAAAGTGTCGGGTGACGCTCTTTCATTTCGGGTATTCATCAACGTTAGTATCAGACTCAGCCCAGCCGCTCCGCCACAAAGTTCCGGCAATACTCCCGGATCCGATCCCTCGATGCCGCAAAGGCTGCCTGGATCTCCTCTTCCGTACCCGTCACGATCGACGGGTCGGGGAAATCCTCGTGCAAATGCACGGTATCCGATGGAAACCAGGGGCATTGCTCCCTGCTCATATCGCATACCGTAAGCACGAAATCGAAATCCATCCCGCGGTACTGATCCAGTCCGTTCGATGAATGACCGGAAATGTCGATCCCATCCTCCGCCATCGTCGAAATCGCCCGGGGATGGACTTCAGAGGCCACCAGTCCTGCACTGTATATTTCTGCCCGATCCCCAGCGAAATGCCTGAGGTACCCTTCTGTGATCTGACTCCTGCACTTGTTGGCGGTGCAAAGGACGAGGATGCGCGGTTTCATGGAAGAATTTTTATTCAAAACTACATCCTTCCGCCCCATCGTCGACAACAATGCTTGAACAGCGAGAATTTCAGCGATTTCAGTATATTCAGGATTCAATAAAATCATCATAGGATGCAGGGCCGTCTGAGTAGTCGCCTCAAAGGAAAAACCGCCATCGTCACCGGTGCCGGACAGGGCATCGGCCTCGAGATCTGCCGAACTTTACTTGAAGACGGTTGCAATATCGTATTGAATGACCTCGATCCCGGCCTCGCTCAATCCGCCGGTGAGAAACTGTCTGGTCTCGGTGATTATGTGATCGTACCCGGAGATGCCGGGCAGGCGGACATTATTAAACAAATGGTCGATGCCGCCGTGACCCGTTTTGGTCAGCTTGATATCGTGATCGCAAACGCGGGCATCACACTCTTCGGCGACTTCCTGTCCTATCCGGAAGCTGACCTGCGACGTGTGCTGGATCTGAATGCCGCAGGCACCTTTCTCCTCGCCCAGGCCGCCGCCAGACAAATGGTCAGCCAGGGGAAGGGCGGGTCTTTGCTGTTCATGTCATCCGTGGTCGGACATCAGGCACACAAAGGCCTTGCTGCTTATGCCATGACCAAGGCGGCCATCGAGATGCTCGCCAAAAACCTGGTCATAGAACTCTCGGGATATGGCATCAATGTGAACACCATCGCCCCCGGAGCC
>CAJBZC010000487.1 GCA_903959965.1 uncultured bacterium | reverse complement strand
TGGCTGTTCTTTCCAATGCTGAAAGTTCGGCCGGAAGGTCGAACGGAGTACGTTGAAACATGAAGACGGTGATGATCCCGCGTGATCTATCCACCTGGTAGGAACAGTTCAGGGCTCCGCCCCAGAAGAAGGAGCCTGGGGTGGCAAGTGTAACTTTTTCTCCGGCTTTGGATGTGATGCCCACACCGAGTCCGAATCCATTGAGCCCACGTATGCCACCAAAAATGAATGGATTGCCTCCGAGTTGGTCGGTCAGCAGGCTGTCGCCCCAAGCACTCCCGAGCAGTCTTTTACCTTTCCATCGACCTCCTAACCTCAGGCATTCCAGAAATCTGGCATAATCCTGAGCAGTGGAAACCAGTCCGCCTGCAGCTGAAAAGAATTTCCCTTCTTTATCTGTGGGATATGCGGATACGGGGTGGCGTGCATCCATGTTCCCGAGTTTCCCATTTGACAATGTCACTGCTACAGGAATGAGCCGGTGGGCTTTTGATGGAGTCAATCTAAAATGGGTGTCATTCATTCGTAATGGCCGGAAAATTTGGTCTTCCAGATATTCATCGATCCTTTTTCCAGCAATCACTTCTATGAGCCGTCCTGCCACGTCTGTACTGGCGCCATAACTGAAACGGGCACCGGGGTCGTGAACCAGTGGCATGGCAGCCAGACTGTCGCAGAGTTCTGCCAGATCCCGGAAATGAAGGTGCATGGCTCCGTCCAGTTTGTGTTTCCGGTACAACTGCAAGAAGGCGGGGTGTTCGCTGGCCGAGGAAATGCCGGAGCGATGGGTTAGTATATCCCGAATCGTCACGGCCCTGGTGGCGGGTCTTGTTTTGAAGACGCCCTCTGGATTTCGGATGGCTACCGGTTGATCGCGAAATGCCGGAAGATAAGCATGCAGGGGGGTATCCAGCGGGATCCCGTTTTTTTCGATGAGTTGCAGCAGGCCGACCGATACGATGGCCTTGGTCATGGATGCGATCCGGAAAATATCGTCCGGCTTCATGACCGTACTGTCAAAAGCACTTCTTCGTCCATAAGCCCGATAATGAACCTGTCGCCCGTTTTGCATGATCAATGCGACCCCACCGGAGATCTTCTCCCGTTGGATCAGGGCTTCTATTCGTTTGTCGATGGCTGGGATCCCTTGAGATTTTACGGCAGCACTTGGTAGCAGCCATATGATTATATATATGTAAGGGGAAAAAGAAAGGTTGAATCTGAGCATGCTAAAAAAGTTAATGGTCAGTAATATGAATTGGTGAGGCGAAATTGTGGACTGGCCATCAAAATGATCCGATCAGCATGTTACCGGAATATTAAATCTTGGATAAGTGCACGGCCTTCATTTTATGTTCATACAGAATTAACATTCCGGTAGCATAGGCTGACTACATTGTAGATAAAACCATCTGATTGATGCAACAGGACCGAGTAGCAGCCATTGTGGATGAAATTTTTGAACTCTATTCGTCTTTTGGCTCATCCGATTATATCGGTGAGCCTGTTTCACAGATCGAACACATGTGTCAGGCGGCAGAATTGGCAAGGGCAGAAGGTCATGACGATGAAGTCGTGCTCGCAGCTTTTTTTCATGACATCGGTCATCTCTGCGAGCATGTGATGCCGGTGGAGCTGATGGATGGATTGGGTGTGATGGATCATGAGGGCGTAGGAGAAAGGTTTTTATTGGAAAGAGGATTTTCCGAACGTCTTACCCGTCTGGTGCGCAGCCATGTGGAGGCAAAGCGTTATCTGACGGCCCGGGATATTGAATACTTTCAACGTCTTTCTGATGCCAGCAGGCAGACCCTGGCCATGCAGGGTGGGCGCATGACTCCGGAGGAGGCTGATGCCTTTGAGCAGTCGCCTGACTTCCCGCTGTACATCCGCATGCGAATATGGGATGATATGGCGAAGGAGCCGGGCAGACCGCTATCGGATCTCTCCATATATCGCGAAATGGCCATTGCGCACCTCTCCGGAAATCATTTGAATAAATTATGATGGATATGGATATCAAATTGGCGGTATTTGACCTGGCCGGCACGACGGTGAAGGATGATGACTTTGTGGCACAGGCCTTCATTGCGGCCTTTCAGCATGAGGGTATCGAAGTAACAGCCGCAGATGTGAATCCCTGGATGGGGGTTCGGAAGACACAGGCCATTGCAGAGGTGTTATACGCGAAATGTGGGGAGGTGATACCGGAACTTGTCGACAGGATACACGATTCTTTTGTAGGTGCAATGGTGGAATTCTATTCCGACTCCAATCAGGTGACCCCAATGGATGGAGCAGAGGAGCTCTTCCGGAGCCTGCAGTCGCGAGGCATACGTGTAGCAGTCAATTCCGGGTTCCCGAGGGTCATTGTGGATGCCATCCTCCTCAGATTCGGATGGATCTGGGAAGGATTGGTGGATGACTCCATAGCGAGTGATGAAGTGCCGGCCGGCCGGCCTTTCCCTCATATGATCCGAGCGCTCATGGACCGGGGGGGCATCGTACTGCCCGGGCAGGTCATGAAGGTCGGAGATACGACCGTCGACATTGAAGAGGGGCGTCAGGCCGAATGTGGATTGGTGATTGCCGTGACTACCGGTGCTAACAAGCGGGAGGAGCTCGCCGAGTATGCCCCAGATCACATCATTGATCATTTGGAAGCCATACACGGATTGGTGTGAATTATCCTTCTATGGCATTGACCGTTGTTTTTCATGCTGATGGAGCCCGTCTGGAATTGCATTATGGGTCCGTTCCTGTTCCCTCTTCCGGTGAAATACTCTTGCGAACCGAGTTTGCGACACTCTGCCGGTCAGACTTACTAACGTTCACGGGTAAACGAAAGGAAAAGGATCCCACAATTCTGGGCCATGAATTTACGGGCAGGGTTGTTGCGGTTGGCGGTGATGCACCGATCTCCGATCAGAGGGGAATGTTGTTGTCTGTCGGTGATCGTATCACAGCAGCGATTTTTGCCGCGGATCCGATGTCGGAGATGTCCTTGCGAGGCATGCCTCAAAAATCAGGGGATCTTTTCAAATATGGTCACGAGCGCTTCTCCGCGGGTTGCGGACATCACGGTGGTCTCAGTGAATATATCCTTTTACGCAGACACACGCCGGTCGTGATCCTTCAGGAGAGTTGTCTTTCCGATCCGCTGGCGTCTATCCTGAATTGCGCTGTGGCCACGGTGGCGGCTTCGATTCGTTGTGCCGGTGCGGTCAGTGGTCGGAAAGTGCTGGTCACAGGAGCGGGCATGCTTGGTCTGGTGGCTTGTGCAATGGTGCATTCGGAAGGGGCCGACTGTGTGCATGCCATCGATCTGTCGGCTGACAGGATTCAGCGTGCGTTTGAGTTTGGCGCAAGCCGGAGCTGGGCAGCCGGGGAAGGCTGGGTTGATGTGGTGCGGGCGGAATGGATGACTGCACATCCGTATGACCTCGTATTGGATTTCACCGGATCCCCTGATGTCATGGCACAAGGGGTGGACTTGCTTGGAGTTGGAGGAACCGCCGTCTGGGTTGGGGCTACCTATCCCCAGTCAGCCGTGCCCTTGTTTGCCGAACAGATCGTACGACGGCTCCTCACGATTCGGGGCATCCATAATTACAACGCTGCGGATTTGTTATGTGCGGTTGATTTCATGGAAGCTTGTCACGAAAAATATCCCTTCGCATCCCTGGTGGAGGGAGCCTTCCCATTGGCTGAAGCCGCCGCAGCCTTCCAATATGCCCTGAATCATCATCCTTATCGTGCAGGTATCCGTTGCTCAAATTCAGCCGAATGAATAACATAATATCATCTCCCCTGAAGCTGGTTGTA
>CAJBZC010000486.1 GCA_903959965.1 uncultured bacterium | reverse complement strand
GGGTGGATCGCCGAACGTCTGGCGATGGGTACGCGCGGTTATCTGAACCATCTCTTGTATCGCCGGAAGAAGCTGGGCGGGGAGTAGACAATATCAAGAACTGACCCCTTTACTGACTGACCCCTTTACTGACCCCTTTACCAAAATCGGAATTGTTTCCTGACACTTTTTCGAAAGCGATTTCGCAGTCTATCCAGCAGCGGAACCCTGCTTTGTTTAGATGGTTCACCGTGTTTTCTGATTTTTTGTTTGACCATTTTTATACCCTTTCTAAAGATTCGCACGAGTTCCAACCTTACGCCTGCTGAACAAAACCACCTTTCTGCGATGCGAAGGCATCGGGTGAGTGACACCCGGAGATGTCCAAGCCTACGAAAGCAAAGACGGCCAACTGATCGGAGACACCCTCGAAGCCTTCAGCCCAGCGATCGTCCGGCAGCAGTAACACGAAACCGAAACAACCCAACTCTCCGGTTGCTGCGCACTGCCTGACCCATAGTTGAACCGGAGCGTTCGCCAATAGAAAATGACCGAGGACAATCCAGAAATGATGCTCCCGGAAGCCATACGCCTTCGATCTGTCAAAAGTGGAACGAAATGGGGGTGGCGACGAAACCACATCATGACAGCGATTATGGAAGCAAGGGCCGTCGGGTTGGCCAATTTCGGCGGTCAAGTCCAGTTCTTGTTTCCAGACGGTACTTGTGAACTGTACTGGATGAACTACGTAACGACAGATCGGGCCAAAAACGAGTCATGGACTGAATATACTGATAAGTCATAAAACGAGGTCTCTCAGTCGTTACAAAGACTATTATATAGGGAATAAATTATCAAATAATGTCAATATTCCTTTGACTTATTGCAGAATAAGGCATCAACAGGTGTGAATCTAGAAGACCATCAAGTGTTCATCGCAGAATTCAAAAAAGAACTATGAAAGTAATATTAGGCAGTGAGAGTTGCGCGTAATGAGTCGTTGGGGAAAACAACCAATGAATGAGGACTATGAAAATAACCATAATGGCCATGCTCCCTAAGGCGTTCGGATTCTCACTTACAGTTCTCCTTGCCAGCGCTCAGGCGGTAGAGCTGCCCAAACCACTGGTAGTTGACCAGACCTCGCCGAAACTGCGAGCGACTGCGTCACGCCTGTGGGCTGCGGCGTTTTCACCGGACGGCAACACACTGGCGGTCACCGCTGGCTGGGACGACCCAAAGGAAGCAGGGGAGCTTGTTCTCTGGGACGTGCGGATCGGAAAACCGAAACTCATTTGGCGTCAGGACGCCACCATCCGCTGTGTAGCCTTTTCCCGAGAAGGCAAAAGCCTTGCGATCGGTGATTTTGCGGGCGCCACCCGGATTCTCAATCCGCAGACCGGCCAGGTGATCGTCGAGCTGCCGAAACAGGAAAAGCCGGTGAATTCTCTGTTGTTCATGCCGACCGATGCCTCCCTTGTGACCGGTGGTTTTGACGAGACGGTCAGGTTCTGGGATCCCGTGAGCGGGAAGCTACTGCGTACCCTAAACACACCGGGCGAAGGCATTACGTGCGTCGCTGTTTCCCCGAAGGGAAGCAGCCTGACAGCCGTAACGTGGCCGGGAAAGGCCCATGTCTGGAATGTCCCCAGCCTGACTCAATCGTACGTATTGAACGCGAACAATGCTGGCCAGATCGCGGAAGTAGTCGTGTTTTCTCCGGATGCCAAGAGCCTGGTTACCGGAAGTTGGGATCATTCACTTAAAGTCTGGAATGCTGAGCAGGGTAAGCTCTTGCGAGAGTTGCCGGGACATCTAGCGCCAGTTCAGAGCGCCGCTTTCTCGCCTGACGGGCGAATTCTAGCCTCCGGCGATGCCTCGGGAAAGGTGAGGTTGTGGGTTGCAGCTACCGGCGAGACCATTGCCGTACTTGAAGGGCACAGTGACCGCTGTTTTGGATTAGCCTTCAGCCCGGATGGCAAGCGTTTGGCAACAGCCGCCTGGGATCGCAAGGTCCTACTGTGGGACCTAGCAACGAGGCAACAGGTGGCTACGCTCCTGCGGGAGACACCCTGATTATCTCGATTCGAAAGCCCTTATGCTTGCTAGAAATGGGGTCCGGGAACCATTTCCGAATTTGACTCAAATAGGTGTCAGTCCCTGTCGCTCCACGCCTTGGCAAGAGCCCATCCAGGTTCGGGGGCCAATTACCGTGTTTTGGGCTGAAGAAACTTGTGCATCCAAAATCCGAAACCGGTCCCTGCCGCCATTTTTACATCTTAGATCAACCCGCCCTAGGGAAAAACTATGCAACACATCTCAGCAGAGCCCTTGGTTCAAAAGTTCAAAAACGGCACCTTCCAGCAATCGGATATTGGTCCATATTTTATGGCCCACATGATTTTTACAGCAGCCTTTTGGATTCCAGCAAGACACCAAGAATTCACTCTGTTGGACTCCGCGCGGGCAGTGGCTCTGGTCGTCATCACTGTTTTCGGAGTGCTACACCTTAAAAAGCAGAATCTCGATACATTCGGTAATGATTTTGCGAGTAAGTATTTTTGTCTTGGGTGGGTGATTGCGGTTCGCATGTTGCTTTTTAGAATTATGTTCACTGTCTTGCAATTCATTGTCGATATGGATGAGGCAGAACAACCTGTTTTTACTACAGTTGTGATAGGATGT
>CAJBZC010000485.1 GCA_903959965.1 uncultured bacterium | reverse complement strand
GGTTGCCGGTAGGTTAGTCCCAGACTGAAGCCATGATTTCGGACGATGGAGGTGGAATTCGTCCACATCCGGTAAGGCTTCTGTCCTGCTTTGTCATAAAGTAGAAACGCCACGGAATCAGGCGTATATCTGACGGGCACATTTATATTTACTTGCGCAATGAAATCTCGGTAATGGCTGAGATAGGCTTCTGCATCCAGCAGCAATCGCCCCTTCCACATTATCTTTCTAAAACCTGCTTCGAGTGTGGTCACCTGCTCCGGCCTGAGATACGAGTATGGATTTTTTTTCAGTAGTCCGGCGTTTGCCTGGATCGCCTGATCTCTGAGCGTTCCGTTACGGTTCATATCCGATACAACGGCAGCCTGGAAGGATGAGATGGATGACTGAAGCCATCCGTTTTCGTAGATGCCGTTCGACATGACAGGCAGTCCGCCGACACGTTTCACTCCACCGCTGTTCACGTTTGAGAAAGCCTCAAAGATGATCGGAAATCTGTATCCCGATCCGGCATTCAGCCGGTAGGAGGTGCGACTGTTTGGTCGCCACACCGTCGTGATGCGCGGACTAACATAGGTTCGGAAAAAATCGTTCTTATCGGCCCGAATCACCAAACCGATCTTCCATTTATCTTGATGGATACTTTTTTGGATCGAAGCAAAGGCGCCGAATTTCTTGTACAGCAGATCCTCCGTACTCTTCGAAGGCATCGGGTTGATGAAATAATTGCCGTCCGGTTTGGTGAAGTACTGTCTGAAATCAGCCCCGATCATCAGGTCCATGCCCGCTTTTTCCTTCAGCATCTGCAGACTTCTGTCGGTGAGGTTCCATTGAATATCTGCCTGCAGGAATGCGGCTCTGACGTTCAACGCAGCACCACTGTCCCAGTTATTGATCCCTTGCAAACGGTTACGCGCCTGATTAAACGCATCAGAACCCGGGATCAATCGGGATCTGTCTGCATAGGCCCGGGCACCGGCATGAAGCGCTGCGGGCGTTTTTTGTCCATCATTTAGTTGATCGAAGGCGGTAGCGTAATCTGCAAACCAGACTGCATCTGTCTTTGCGAAGCGATCCAGATTTTCTGCCATGGAACGAAGATTATATGAGCGACCGGTCTGTTCTGCATTGTAATAAACTTTCCCGTTGAAGCCTCTTCCGGCAAATTGAAGAGCATGCTGCATGATCAGGTAATCTTCCAACCGGAATCGATTTGCCCGCTGATACACGTTGTTCATTCCCGCCACTCTTGAGGTGTAGGAGATCATGCCACCCTGCTGATTACGCCATTTGAACTGGACATCTCCCTTCAGGTTGCGGAGTCCGTAGTCCACTACGTCCCGTTCATTATAACCGGTTCTTGCCACGACGTAATTTCTTCCACCCAGGTTGAGGGTTCGTCTGTTTGCCGATTCATTTCCATAGCCATTGACCGGATCCGCCGCAGGATTATCTACACTGGTAAGCCCCGCACTGGCATTGATCATAGGACTCAGGTCCGTCCGGTCATCGGCCATCCAGTCCTGACCCTGCATGTGGGTGAAGTTGATCTTGAATGCCCAGCAATCATTCAGCACAGCGGCATATCGGACAGCGGATTCCGAGAACAATCCGGCCTTACGGTCGGCATGATCCCGCCAGGATAAAGCCGTCTTCTGACTGAAAGAAAGTCCGGTATTGCTGAAAGGATCGCGCGTGGCGAAATCGGCCATTCCGTTGATGGCGTTCATGCCATACATCGTGGCGGCCAGTCCGGGAAGGACCTCCACTTTTTCTATATCGAGGTCGGATGGTCCCATGGCATTTCCGATGGGACTGCCAATATGCGGCGACTGCACATCGAGACCATCCACCAGCTGGACGAAACGCACATTGGTGGTATTGTTGAATCCGCGGGTGTTGACGATCCGAAATCCCATGCTCGGCGTGATCATCTGCACTCCTTTGACATAAGCCAGGGCATCGAAGAAGGAGGCTGATGCGCTATTTTCCAAGACACTCCGATTGGCCTGCTGAATGGACGTGGGCGCCGCCATCAGTGCTTCCGGTTTTCTGGAAGCCAGTACTACTACGTCTTGCATGGTTACCACCGTATCCTTTGTTAAGGACTGGCTCCATGCTCCGAAACTACTCGTGGTTGAAATAAATATAAGAATGATCAGCAGCCGGGGATCCATCATATTTATATTTGATCATCCCCCGATCGTGATCATGCTGCGGTTCTCGAGTTTGGAAGTCTCGATCTTTTCCATGTCTGTCGTGAACTGTCCGCCCAGTGCTTTCTTTTTGTCGCGGATGCTTTGATAGATCAATGGCACGATATCCATGCCTTGTCTCAGTGGCGACAAAAGATCGGTTTCGCTAGTGGAAAACAGGCAATTCTTCATCTTTCCGTCTGCCGTCAGCCGCATCCTATTGCAATCGCTACAGAACGGTGCACTCATGGTACTGATGACGGCGAAGGTTCCTTTGTGGCCGGGTACAATGTATTTCTTGGCGGTTTCGTGTTTTTCGCGTTCCAGCGGAAGCACGTCAAAGGCATTCGTAGCCACTTCCAGGATCTGCTGCCAGGTCATGACGCGCTCGCTGTTCCATTTATTTCCGCTAAAGGGCATGAACTCAATAAATCTCACATGGATCGGCTCATCTTTCGTCCAACGGATGAAATCAACGATCTCTCCGTCATTCAGACCCTTCATGGCCACGACATTCACTTTTACATGCAGTCCCTCGCGGATGGCCAGTGCGATGTTGCTCCTGACCCGATCATATTGATCCCGGCGGGTCATGAGCATGAAGCGATCCTTGTCAAGTGTGTCCAGGCTGATGTTGAGTGATGTAATGCCGGCGGCTTTGATGACATCCATGAAGTCATGCAGCCGGGTTCCATTGGTGGTAAGTGTCAGTCGCACACCCAGGGCTCCCAATCGACGGATGATGTCTGCTGCATCTTTCCTGACCAGCGGCTCACCGCCGGTCAGCCTGATCTTATTCACACCGTTGGCGACGAAAACTTTGGCGATGGTTTCGATCTCTTCGGCCTGCATCAGTTTACTCGCCGGCGTAAATTCATATTCCTCCTCAGGCATGCAATAGAAACAGCGTAGGTTGCAGTTGTCCGTCAGGGATATCCGCAGATAGTCATGCACTCTGTTGAAGCCGTCGACGATCATATGGCTATAGTTTGTGGCCGGATCAGCTCATTCGTTATGATCTGATACGATCTTGTATTTATATCTGCTTTGGCTGAATTAAACAACCATCCGTAATAATATGTTCAGTCCCTTCCTGTTATGTGAATGACCGCGGTTAACTGCCAATCCATCAGTCGATCCGGATGGTCTGAATCCGGATATCCGTCCTCGAATGTATTACATCTGTCTTCTCGCGCAGCATGCCGCCGGACTTTTTCCCCAGCACTGCCTGGATTTCGGCGATGATGCTGAGCGCGATCTCTTCCGGTGTTTCCGCATCAATCTCCAGGCCGGAAGGACCGAAAACCCTCGACATCATGGCGTCGTTTGGAATGAAGCCATCCTGTTTCAGGTCGTCCAGCATACGGAGAAGCTTTTTCTTTGGCCCGAGCATACCGATATATGGAACCTCCGTCTGCAACAAGGCT
>CAJBZC010000484.1 GCA_903959965.1 uncultured bacterium | reverse complement strand
GGGCTGCACTGAGTACGATGGTACCCGTTCGGGCTACCAAAGCCTCACAACCAGTAAAGGATACATCGCAGTCGGATAAGTCATCCGTGTAATGAACATCCGAAAGACCCATGAGGTCGAACATCCGAACCAGCGGTGCTTCCTTGCAATAGATTTTAGACCAGCCCTTTTCCCTGATCAGCGCTCCAACCTGTTGAGACAGCTCTTCCCGGGAAGGGCAATACGCGAATTTTCCGAGCAAACGGGTGAATTCGGTAGCGAAAATCACGGATAGGTCATCAGATGGACTCGGATAAATCTCACCCTCCGTTTCCTGTTTGGAAAAAGGGGCTTCTACCGGTTGGTGAAGCGCCTTCCGAATTCGACTCAGGATTACCTGTTTGGACTTCGTAGACTCCATATTATTCAGCGGATGGTGTCTGGGTCTCCGGCAGTGCTGGCTTCTCCTCTGAAGAAGTTGGTTCTCCTGCATTCTCCGTTTCATCAGAGAAGATCCTCTTTTCTCCGTAAGGACGTTTGCCCAACAGATCTTCCACATCCTGCTGATGAAGCACTTCTCTTTCCAACAATGCCTTGGCTAGCTTATCGACCTGTTCCTTCTTGTCTGTCAGCAGTTCTTTGGTACGCTTGTAAGCAGTTTCAACCAGCGTACGAACTTCACTGTCGATCAGTTTGCCGGTATCGTCACTGTAGGGCTTAGTAAAAGTATTTTCCTGCTGAGGGTCGTAAAAGCTGAGGTTACCGACCTTATCGTTCATACCATAGACGGTGACCATGGCATAGGAGAGTTTGGTCACCTGCTGCAGGTCGTTCTGCGCGCCTGTGGAGATCTTTCCGAAAAAGATATCCTCAGCAGCCCTGCCGCCCAGGGTCATGCACATTTGGTCCATCAATTGTTCCGTGTCGTAGAGATATTGCTCTTTGGGCGTGTACTGGGCATATCCCAGGGCTGCCACGCCTCTCGGCACGATGGTCACCTTCAACAACGGATAGGCGTGTTCGAGGAACCAGCCACAAACCGCATGTCCTGCTTCGTGATAAGCGATGATCTTTTTTTCGTCAGGCGAGATGATCTTATTTTTCTTTTCCAACCCTCCAATGACGCGGTCGATGGCATCCTGAAAATCGTCCATCTCTACCTGCTCTTTTCCTTTCCTGGCTGCTATCAGGGCTGCTTCGTTGCAGACATTGGCGATATCTGCACCTGCAAAGCCGGGGGTCTGTTCCGCGAGTTTGAAGATGTTAAGCTTATCCGATGTCTTGATGGGCTTCAGGTGAACCCGGAAAATGTGTTCCCTGCCCTTAAGATCGGGCTTGTCGATGCTGATCTGCCGATCGAATCTGCCTGGTCGCAGCAGGGCCGAATCCAGCACATCAGGACGGTTGGTGGCCGCCAGGATGATGATACCGCTGTCGCCCCCGAAACCGTCCATTTCCACGAGCAGTTGGTTCAGGGTATTTTCACGTTCATCGTTGCTGACCATCATGTTCTTGCCTCGTGCCCGTCCGATGGCATCAATCTCGTCGATGAAGATGATACAGGGAGCCTTTTCGCGCGCCTGTTTGAAAAGATCGCGCACCCTGCTGGCACCCACACCTACGAAGAGTTCTACGAAATCTGAACCTGACATGGAAAAGAAAGGCACCTGCGCCTCTCCGGCCATGGCCTTCGCAAGCAAGGTCTTACCTGTTCCCGGAGGACCTACCAGCAAGGCTCCCTTTGGAATCTTGCCACCCAGGGCGGTATATTTTTTAGGATGCTTGAGGAAGTCGACAATTTCCATCACTTCCTGCTTGGCCTCATCCAAACCGGCCACGTCGGAGAAAGTGATGTTGACCTTTGTCCCTTTATCGAACAACTGGGCTTTTGATTTTCCGATGTTGAAGATGCCCCCTGGCCCGCCGCTGCCACCGGCTCCGCCACCCATCTTGCGCATCATCAGCACGAACAGCAGTCCGAACATCAGCAGCGGAAAGAGAAAGTTGATGATGGGACCAAAAAATTCAGGATCCGAAACAGGATCTACAGGCACGGGTGTCACCTGTTTGTTCGCCTCAAAATAGTTGTCCAGGGATTGCTGATAATCCTCCACTTTGGACACCCGGAATTGAAAATGCGGTCCCTTTGAGTTCTTCACAAAGGACCATTTCTCCTTCAGTATATCCTTGTAGAGCGTAAGTTCGAGACTGTCTTTCTTGATGTACACCCGAACAACATCCTTGTTCTTTACAGGTTCCACGCGCTCGACATGGTTCCTGGACAGCATGTCCTGCTTGAACTTCAGATCCGTGATGACGGTGGCATCAGGTGTAACGCCCTGGAGGATCTGATATCCGATCAGAAACACCAGCACCAGACCATAGATCCAGTAAATATTGAAACGGGGGCCCTTCCGGGATGATTCGTCGCCTCCATCTGTTGACGGACGATTGAACCTTGACGGTTGCCTGCCCTTGCTATTTTCTTGTCTTGACATATGCTTTTTACCTACGGTGTGATGGTGTGGGTTAGGATAATAACGTACGGAATGAACTTATAGTTTGTCGTTCCTGCCCCTGGAGGATCGGGAGACGGATTTTAAAGGAGATGACAATACGGCGGGAGGAAGATCTTCGTGCTCCTCTGATGCAGCATCGCTCCACATTTCCTCCAGTTTGTAAAACTTACGAGTCTCCGGCAGGAATATGTGTACAACCACATTGACGAAGTCTACAATGACCCACTGATTGGCGCCATAGCCTTCGTCGTGGTAGGACATCTCGCCGCATTCATGCCGAACGGTCTCCCGTACATAATCAGCAATCGCCTTGACCTGTGTCGTGGATCCTGCTTCACAGATGATGAAGAAGTCTGCAACGGCTTCTGGTATCTTGCGCAGGTCCATGGAGATCAAATGCTCTCCCTTCTTATCATGAATGGCTTGAATGATGACCTTGAGAATCTTACTTCCCCGATTCAGTCTTTGCACACGTTTCGGCGTTGCTTCGGGGAGGACAGGTATGGATGTCAATGCGGTGTGGTTTGTTTTAGGCTTGTTGGGGGGTATCATTCCGGAGACGGTGTGCATCAGCAGGCAATCTTGAAAGACTGATGGCGCAACAACCCGGATCTTCCCTTACTATTGTACGAAATTACGGAATAAAAAGGACACCTGCCACCATGCAACGGATTGGATTCCCATTCAATATCATCGAATCGGTGGACAGTACCAACCGCCTGGCCATGGAGCGTGGAGCAGAGGGAAATGGCGTGTCCGGGGAGGTCTTTTTTGCCCTGGAACAGACAGCAGGAAAGGGTCAGCGGGGGCGAAAGTGGACAGCTCAGGCGGGCCAGAACATTACGATGAGCATCCTCCTGGATCCGCTGGACTTCGGGATTTCCGGGATGTTCCGACTGAGTTGTGCCGCAGCCCTTGCCGCCACGGACCTTCTGGGAAGATATGCCGGGGAGGAAACCTCCCTGAAATGGCCAAACGATATCTATTGGCGCGATCGGAAAGCCGGAGGAATCCTCATCGAAAACATGATGCGCGGACAGCAATGGCGCTGGGCAGTCATAGGTTTCGGCATCAATATCAATCAAACAAGTTTTGATCCTGATCTTCCGAATCCCGTATCTCTGAAACAGATCACCGGTAGAAACTTCGACCCTGTCCAAATGGCCGGAGAACTTTGTGCCGATCTTCAGCATCGCATCAACACACTTTTCCAAGTCGGTTTCGAACCCTTGCTCCAAGATTATCAGCAACGACTCTTCGGAAGGGGACGATTGTTTCGATTCCAGCATAACAACGACATTTTCAATGCAATCATCCAGGGTGTAGATGCCGAAGGACAACTCATCACCGAGGATGGACAAATTCGGAAATATCGGTTTGGTGAAATTTCCTGGCTGGGCCCGGCCTGAATTTGCACGTAGTAGGGGTACTAGTCAAGCAAGATAATGATGATCCCTCGGGGTACATGTAAGCCGTTGACATCAACCCAGGGCCGCGACTGCGTCCATGATCTCCCGGGCATGCTCCTTCACTTTCGGCTTACTGAACACCTTCCGGATAACACCCTTCTCGTCGATCAGAAAGGTGGTTCTCAGCAGGCCCATGTATTTCTTCCCATACATCTGCTTTTCGCCCCATACCTCATACTTTTCGATGATCTCCCGGTCGGTATCGGCAATCAGCGGGAAGGGAAGTGCCTGCTTCGTGATGAATTTGAGATGGCTCTGGGCGTCGTCAGGACTGACGCCCACTACAGCGATCCCTGCTGCCAATAATTCTTCATGATGATCGCGCAAATTGCAGGCCTGGGTCGTGCAGGTTGGTGTGGCATCCTGCGGATAAAAATACAGTACGAGTTTCTTCCCCTTGAAATCAGCCAGTGAAATACTGTTTCCCTGCTGGTCTTTTCCTTTGAATGCGGGGGCCTTGGTGCCTTCAGACAACATGAGCGGTATGTTTTTAACGATGGAAAACAACGCTTCGGGTGGTTTTGTTCCCGGCCTCATCCTCTGCCATAACCGTCAACACATGCCGGCCCGGTGGGCAGCGCCGGTCAAATCGATAGGTAAAGGTGTTACCCCGACGAACACACTTGATCCAGGAACCGTCGATTTCGGCGCGAACGCTTCGGATCGAGGGATTGTTATCGGAAGTGGAAAACACCAGTGATGATCTGCTTGCGACATGTGCACCATCCTGAAGTCCATAAAAGGAGATGGACGGAGGTGTCAGGTCTGACTCCAGCCGAAAACTTCCAAAATCCCGGTAAGACGCCATGTAGCCGTCCTTTTCGCGGGTCGCCTTACGAACCTGACGGACACCCCTGGTCACTTTGCTGATGACCATGTGATCCACAGCCTCCGGAGGTATCGGACGATTGGGACGGATGCGGACCGTGAAATAATCATGCACCGGTATGGTCTGACGCATGATCTCAAATAATGGGGAATAAGATGATCCGACAGAAGCTGCTTCTGTTTTTCGAACCTCGAGCCGGGCAGAATCATAAAGAGCTCTGTCGCTCAGCACAACCTGTAATTCATCTGTATCAATGATGCCATATTGACCGGGGTGGAGTCGTTCTTCGTAGCGTTGAGGAAGCGAATCGATCCGTTGAAGGCGTTGAACGGAGAACCTGGCCACGGACTTGTTACCCGCCACATCAAAGACCTCAAGCCTGAAATCATGTGGCCGGGCTTCGGTCAGGGAAATGAAATGTCGGCCGCCGGCATATGCGTAGATCGCAGATCTGTCGCCGGGCAGCGGCAGCAGAAATTGCAGCCAGGGCCCGCCGGATGTCCGCCGGGGATGGTCGATATGGGCATTGAGATAGCGGGTTTCGTCGTATCCGATGCTGTCCAGCCGAAATCCTCCGACCAGCCTATCGCCCTCATATAACCTGGTTTCAAAGATCCCGTTCGCATTGGGTATCCCACTCATCCGGTCGGTAGCCTGAACTGCGATGTTGATCTTGTCCGTAGTCACCTTGATCGGTCCGGGTACTGACCAGTCGCCACTGGCTTTTCGCAGTGCATGCATCACAGGGGCTTGGTCATAGATGCTCCTGTTCCGATCGTAAACGGCGATGCGGAAAAGATCCGGGGGAACATTGTCAGGAATGGGGAAGTCGTATCTCAAGGGATTCAGGCATTTTTCAGTGGCCGTCTCCCTGATTTCAAAATGCACATGTGGGCCGGCCGATGCTCCCGTATTTCCGCTCCAGCCGATGAACTGCCCGCGTTTTACCGGAAACCTACCTGGAGGAACGGGCAGGTCTACCGCCCAGGATTCTTGCTGGTACTGCATCTCATCAACCCAGCGATCCAGTTCTTCAGCAAAGCCATTCATGTGTGCATAAAGCGTAGTGGCTCCGTTTGGATGATCAATGTACAATGCGTTGCCAAAGCCCCCGGCTTCGATCTTGATCCTCGAAACATGGCCATCTGCGGGCGCATACATCGGGAGGTTCTCCCTTCGGAGCGTAAACAGGTCCAGGCCCATATGAAAATGATTGGGGCGCATCTCCCCGAAGTTGGCATTGAGGCGAGGTTCCACCTTCAGCGGATAGGTGAAGAAAGGTAACCGGGCCGTCTGTCCCAGAGACCCTGACGAAATCAAGACCTGAATAGAAAACAGGATAAGCGAGGTCTGAATACGCAAAGGGACGGAAATCTGCATGGATGCAAAATTAGGACAGGGATGCTGAATGGCAGGATAAGCGGTGCGGCCATGACTGCATCTTAGCCTTAAAAACGACCCGGATCGCACCCGGAGATCCAACATTGCCCGTTTCATGCATGATTTATGTACATGGCCTTGTATAATAACGAATAGCGATTACCTTTGCCCCCCGGGATTTCCCGGTTTTTTTATACCCGGAACAACCAATCCCCACGACTGAAACTATGCCCCAGGATCATTCCATCAAGACGGTACTGATCATCGGTTCCGGACCCATCATCATCGGCCAGGCCTGCGAATTTGACTACTCCGGATCCCAGGCTGCCAGAAGCCTTCGGGAAGAAGGTGTGAAGGTCATTCTCATCAACAGCAATCCTGCCACGATCATGACGGATCCGATGATGGCAGACCGTGTCTACCTGCTGCCGCTCACGGCGGACAGCATCGAGCAGATTCTTGCTGAAAACCAGATCGATGCCGTGCTGCCGACCATGGGTGGGCAAACTGCACTGAACCTGGCGAAAGAAGCGGAAGAGCTCGGCCTGTGGGAACGCTACAACGTGCGTTTGATCGGTGTTGACATCAAGGCCATCGACAAGGCAGAGGATCGTGAACAGTTCCGGCAGTGGATGATCCGCATGGGCATCCAGGTGGCCCCCGCCAAGACGGCGAATTCTTTTCTGGAGGGCAAGGAGTTCGCCCAGGAGATCGGGTTCCCGCTCGTCATTCGCCCTTCTTTCACGCTCGGCGGAACAGGCGGCGGCTTCGTACATAGCAAAGAATTTCTGGATGAGGCGCTGAACCGCGGCCTCACGGCTTCACCCATCCATGAAGTGCTCGTGGAAAAGGCGGTGCTCGGCTGGAAGGAATTCGAGCTGGAATTGCTCCGCGACTCGAACGATAACGTCGCCATCATATGTACGGTCGAGAACTTCGATCCGATGGGCGTGCATACGGGTGATTCCGTGACCGTGGCGCCGGCCATGACACTGAGCGACACAGCATTCCAACTCATGCGCAACACGGCCATTCGGATGATGCGCGACCTCGGCAATTTCGCCGGAGGCTGCAACGTGCAGTTTGCCCTCAATCCGGAAACAGAAGAGATCATCGCCATTGAGATCAATCCGCGCGTAAGCCGCTCCTCAGCCCTGGCCTCCAAGGCGACCGGATACCCGATCGCCAAGATCGCCGCCAAACTGGCCCTGGGCTTTACCCTGGATGAGCTGAAGAATCAGATCACCAAGACAACCTCAGCCTATTTCGAACCGGCCCTCGACTATGTCATCGTGAAGGTGCCGCGTTGGAACTTCGACAAATTCAAGGGGGCCAATGACACCCTCGGACTGCAGATGAAATCCGTCGGAGAAGTGATGGCCATCGGCCGCAGCTTCGCAGAAGCGATTCAGAAAGCCTGCCAGAGCCTGGAAAACAACGCGGTTGGACTGGGATACTACGGTAAGAATCAAATGCAGCCTGAGCAGATCCTTGAATACCTGAAGGTTCCGAAATGGGATCGCATCTTCCGCATCAAAGACGCCCTGATGATGGGCATCAGTGTGAAGAGCATCGTGCAGGCGACATATATCGATCGCTGGTTCATCTTCGAGATCCAGAAGATCGTCAACCTGGAAAAAGAGATCTCCAAATACAAGCTTGACACCCTGCCGACAGAACTGCTGCGCGAAGCCAAGCACATGGGCTTCAGCGACGAACAGATCTGCAAGATCATGCAGCACGGTACGGAAGACGAGGTATACGAGAAACGTAAGGCGGCCGGCATTCGGCGGGTCTACAAAATGGTGGACACCTGCTCTGCTGAGTTCGAGGCCAAGACCCCTTATTTCTACAGCACTTTCGAGCGTGGTGGTATCAACGAAAGCAAGGTTACAGACAAGAAAAAGATCGTCGTACTCGGCAGCGGCCCCAACCGCATCGGGCAAGGCATCGAATTCGACTATTGCTGCGTGCATGGGCTGCTGGCCATCAAGGAATGCGGTTATGAAGCCATCATGGTCAACTGTAACCCTGAGACCGT
Source organism: uncultured bacterium (assembly GCA_903959965.1). Classification (GTDB taxonomy): domain Bacteria; phylum Bacteroidota; class Bacteroidia; order Chitinophagales; family Chitinophagaceae; genus Pollutibacter. Next base: position 2,718 of record CAJBZC010000484.1, on the reverse strand, counting down.
GTCTACCGACTTTGACATGGCCGACAAGCTCTATTTTGAGCCTGTCTTCTGGGAACATCTGTGGGAGATCATCGAACATGAAAAGCCGGAAGGCGTCATCGTTCAACTAGGCGGTCAGACGGCCCTCAAACTCGCGGAAAAGCTTCATAACAAAGGCGTCCGTATCATAGGTACATCCTTCGACAGTATGGATATTGCTGAAGACCGTGGTCGTTTCAGCGACATGCTCAAGGAACTCGGCATTCCCTACCCGAATTATGGTACCGCCAACACGGTCGATGAAGCCATAGAAGTGGCCAATAAAGTGGGATACCCCGTACTCGTACGTCCTTCCTATGTGCTGGGTGGCCAGCGCATGCGCATTGTCATCAACGACGAAGAGCTGGAAAGTGCCGTGGTCAGCCTCCTCAAGCATCTGCCGGATAACAAGATCCTGATCGACCATTTCCTGGATCGTTGCCAGGAAGCGGAGATCGACGCCATCTTCGATGGAGAAAATTTCCATGTGATGGGCGTCATGGAGCACATCGAGCCCGCAGGGATCCACAGTGGCGACAGCAATGCCGTCCTGCCCGCCTTCAATCTAAGCCCACTGGTGGTGACCACCATGGAGTATGCGGCGGAGAAGATTGCCAGGGCCCTGGGCATCAAGGGACTGATCAACATTCAGTTCGCCATACAAAAGGATAACGTGTATGTGATCGAAGCCAACCCGCGCGCATCCCGGACGACGCCATTTATCGCCAAAGCCTACCAGATTCCCTATCTGAACATCGCCACCAAGGTGATGATAGGTACGCATAAGCTGACAGACTTTACTTTTGAAAAGAAGCTCAAAGGCTTCGCCATCAAGGAGCCCGTATTCAGTTTCGACAAATTCCCGGGCGTCAGCAGAGAACTAGGCCCTGAAATGAAATCCACCGGTGAGGCCATCCGATTCATCAAAGATCTGAGGGACCCTTACTTCCGTAATCTTTACAAGGAGCGAAGCATGCACCTGAGCAAGTAACGGTAAAGCATAAACGAAATCATAAAAATGAAGAGAGGTCGCGAAAGTGGCCTCTCGACATTTCAGCACATTCCCCCTCACATGACGTATTTTTGCCACATGAATGTGGCGCGATTCCTCGTCCTATGCGGACTCATTTGGCTAATGGGGCCTCCGGAATCACAGGGTCAGCAAATAGTGCTGCAGGGACGGATCAGGGATGTACACAGCGATGAGCCGATACCATTTGCAACCGTCAGGCTGTTGAATACATCCTTTGTCAAACTCAGCGACTCTGCAGGATATTTCCAATTTATACTGCCGCGTTGGACGAGAGACTCCTTGGTGGTCACGTATGCAGGTTTCGAAGATGCCCGGGTTAGGCTCGATACCACGAAAAGGATATTGGATTTGATCCTCGGTATGGAGCGGGGCCGCCCTGCAACCGAAGTGGTGGTTAAAGGAAAGATCAATCGCGGACTCTTGTTGTGGCGTCGCATCGTGAAGAATAAGCCTGTGAACGACCGTTCCAGATTTTCCAGTTTCAGTTATGAGTTGTACAACAAACTGGAGATCGACCTCAATCGGGTGAACCGGGAAAAGATGGAAAAGGGGATCATCCCCCCGAAACCCTTCAAATTCATCCTGGACAACATCGACACCTCTTCGGAAGAAAACCCGATACTCCCCCTCTATCTCACCGAAACCATCTCCGACTACTACTATCAATCGGATCCCAAAAAAACCAGGGAGGTCATCAAGGCGAATAAGACCATTGGCGTCAAGAATGAAAGTTTCTCGAAGCTGCTGGGCGGGATGTACCAGAATTTCAATGTGTATCAGAACTTCATCCCCGTCTTCGATCTCACTTTTGTAAGTCCGCTCAGCGACAATGGCGACGCATACTACAACTACAAGGTGCCTGATACGCAGTTTATCGGAGGCAAGCGATACTTCCATCTGCTGTTCAGCCCGAAGAACAAGGGGACGAACACCTTCCAGGGAGATGCCTGGATCGCGGATTCCACCTACGCGGTACAAAAGATGAATCTTCGACTTTCTGCGACCGCCAATGTCAATTTCATCGAGAAACTCAGTCTGGTACAAGAGTTTCAACGGGTGGGTGACAGCGTCTGGTTCCTGGCGAAGGACAAATTCGTGGCGGACTTCTCCGTGCTGGGGAAAAAATCCATCAGTTTCATCGGGCGTAAATCAACGACCTATCGGAACATACAGATTAACCACTCTTCGGTCGTCACCCAATTGAACGAGGAAAAACTGCCAGAATCCGTCGTTATGTCGAAGGTAGCGATGGACAGGCCTGACAGTTTCTGGACCAGCAGCCGCCATGAAGCCCTGAACCGTAACGAAAAGGCCATCTACCAGATGGCAGATACGCTCATGAGATCCCAGAGTTTTCAATCCTACAGCGAGTGGATCAACTTCATCGGTTCCGGCTACCGGAATGTCGGCAATTATCAGATCGGACCCTGGTTCAACTGGATGAGTTATAACCTGCATGAGGGTTATCGGCTTCGCTTCGACCTGGGCACCAACGGAGATTTCAGCAAAAAGATCTATCTGGCGGGATATCTGGCTTACGGGTTCGCCGACAAGGCGTTAAAGGGGAAGTTTGAAACCATCTATCAGTTCAACAAGAATCCGCGACATCGCCTGCATGCGATGTGGAGGAACGATATTGACTTCGGTCAGACATATTATGATGACGT
>CAJBZC010000483.1 GCA_903959965.1 uncultured bacterium | reverse complement strand
TCGCTTCCGTCGGAGGCGATCACCGCCGGATGGTCGGGATAACATGAGGCCGTCAGGTGAAATATTTCATGCAGGGTGGTTCCAGGAAAATCAACCAGGTTGTCCAAGCCGGAAAGTGCACGCAACTGCTCCCGCTCTCCGGGCAGCAGGATGTCCAGCTCAGACAAACGCGTGTCAGGGGTCTTCATCACCTGATGGGCCACTTTCTCGAAGCGGCGAAGGATTCCAATGGCCGTCTGTTCGGCAAACAGGTTGGCATCGTATTCCAGAACGATCCGACAGTCATCCGTACAGTCGATGAGATGGACCGTGATCGGATTTTTAGCATACATCGGTTTGGTGAAGGCCGCTGAAGCATCCCCATCTTCCTCCATCCTTTCATACTTATCATGCCAGACAAACATTGCCTGAGGCAGCCCTTGTCCGTCGGTGCCAGGTTCACCATCAGCCAGACGGATGATATCCTCATAAGGTAACTGACCGTGGGCAAGATCCTGCGCCAGCCTGTCTTGGTTCGTGCGACAGAACGAACGGAAGGAGGCCTGTTCGTCGACTTGTGTGCGGATGGGCAGGGTGTTCAGGCACATGCCGAGGATGTCCTGCCACTCAGGACGGTCTCGCTCAGACACCGGTGTGGCCACTATCACCTCTTCTCCGGTTCCGAGCCTCGAATGCAGGATCTGCCAGATGGCAAGCCACACCGCGAAACGGCTCAGGCCCTCGCTCCTGCAGTAAGAATCCAACTGTTGTTGAATATATGCGTCGAACAGACTGAATACGCGCTCAAATCTCCCGGCGTTATCTTTTGAGGACTTTAGTTCCGGAATGATAATGACAGGTTCTTTGAGCTGGGAAAGTCGTCCTTCCCAATAGGTTTCCAAGGACTGCCTTATCCCTTGCATGCTGAGTATTTGCTGCCATTGGGCGTACCTGCCGGCTACCCCGGGAAGCATAAGAGCTCCGGTTTCAGCTTTAGGAACAGCGATGCATTGCTTCAGAACGGACTCCCAGGATTCAACAATTAATGCGACAAAATGATGTGATAGTACCCGCTCGTCATAACGAATAAGCATGCGTATGCTTCGACTTCCCTTATCCCCGGGCGTTCTGACCATGGTTATGTTCAAGTCGGATGAAGGGTCTTGAAGCAAAATCTCATTAAGGAACTCATGCAACGTCTCGCCGTTGCAGCCGTTCAATGTAAGTCTGCCACTGTCAGTATCCTTGATATTGAACAATGTGCTCCATCTCGACTTGCGGAAATCCCTGTTCGTTTTTATCCACGCTTCTAGCATCGCCGGGTAGGGAACTCTGGCATGCCCGATGGCTTCATCCAAGGATCTTGCGGCGTTCAGCAGATACTCATCGACCTGGTTGGGTGCATCTCCGTCCACTGACACTGGCATCAAATTGATCAAACAGCCAGCAAGCGACCTGTCATCCAGCAGACGGCGCATATCCATGGCCACGCCCACGGTCACCGGTTTTCCGGAAAGCAGTTTTTGCAGGGTAAGAAAATAAGCACCCAGGATCACCTGAAAACGGGAGATCTTAAACTTCTCAGACAAAGCGCGTATGCCTGTCCAGGTATCATCCTCAAAACCAAATTCATACACCCCTGCTGACAAGGGAGTAGTCTCAGAAATGTTAGCAAGTAGTTTCCATGACGGCCATTCATGAATAAAGCCCTTGTTTTGCAGACGATCCAACCAGTATCTAAGCTGGGCAGATCCGTCTTTGCCGGCAAGCCAATCGATTTCTTGCTTCGCATACGCTCCGATATTAAAACGGGATGCTTCGATGTGAGGCTCCCTGCCGTGCGTAAGATCATTGTACATGTTGGAAACGTCCTGAAGTATCAGCAGCATAGTACTGCGATCGGAAACGATGTGATGAGCCGCGATTTGCAACAGAAAATCGTCACTTCCGGAGTTCAACAACCGAACGCGGATCAATGGACCGTTCTCCAGATCAAAGGGATGAGATAAGAAATCCTGAAAAACCTTCCTTAGTCCCCAGATGTCTCCAAGATCATGGAGAGAATCAATTTTTTCGTGCGCCCAATCCAACAGCATGTGTGGGCGTACGCACTGCAAGAGTTCTCCTTCTCTTTCGAGAAAAATAGTTCGGAGCAACTGATGCTTTTCAATAACCTTCTCAAAAGCCAGTCTAAGGACGCTTACATTTATTTCCCCCTTGACACGGAACCCTTTTAAAATTAAATGATTGGTTGAAGCCGGAGATCCAATATGCATGCGCCAGAAAAGTGCCTGCATACTGGAAAGAGGGTAACAGTATTCTTGCAGATCCGTATGAGAACAGGCCATTGTTTTCACATCCTGAATAGACGACTGCCATCGACTTAGCATAGAAATTGGCTGACCTGTTCCTGACCCAGGTGGATTTAAAGTGAATGAAGAGGGCGGGTTATAAACTTGGCCCATATTCTTATCCT
>CAJBZC010000482.1 GCA_903959965.1 uncultured bacterium | reverse complement strand
CCGCAGGATCGAATATTACAATGTCGACACCAAGGCCCTGTTGTTCAGCAATCCCAATAAGAATGCCCTGAGCAATAGCCATACCAACGTCCTAAATAACTACCTCAAGATCCAGGCGAATTACAACAAGCGATTCGGTTTCCTCGAGATGGATGTGATTGCCGGGGCCGAACAGACCGACAACCGCAACCAGAACTTCTCGGCATCCCGCGAGCTGACACTCTTCCCCGACCTGATGCAGCTGAATGCCTATCCCTCACTCAATCAGAATATGTCGGGTGATGCATCGGCATGGGCCCTCAGATCCCTGTTCGGACGGGTCAACCTGACGGCGTGCGACAAATACCTGTTGGAACTCAATGCGCGATATGACGGTTCTTCCAGGTTCGCGCCCGACTTCAAACGCTTTGGCTTTTTCCCGTCCTTCTCTGCAGGCTGGATCCTGTCGAAGGAGGCCTTCCTGAAGGATGTCAACTGGCTCTCCTTCCTTAAACTGCGGGCATCCTGGGGTTTCCTGGGTAACCAGAACATCGGCGACTATCCCTACATCTCTGCCTTCTCCCTCGGCCAGGGTGTATTCAACAACAACATCGTCAGCGCGGCAGCACAGACCGTCGTGGCAAACCGTAAGATCTCCTGGGAGAGCACGAACGTGATGAACTTAGGTTTCAATGCGAACCTGCTGCGTAACAAGCTGACCGTCGAATTCGACTACTACGTGAAGAACACAGATGACATCCTCCTCACCCTCCCCATCCCTTCGATCACCGGTCTAAGTGCCGGTGTACAGAACGCCGGAAAAGTAGAAAACAAGGGATGGGATCTTCAGATCGGATATAACGATAAAATCGGTAAGGATTTCCGGTTCGGCATCACGGGCGTGCTCTCGGATGTCAGGAATAAGGTGATCGACCTGAAGGGAACGGGTCCTTACATTTCAGGCTTTCAGATCACGAATATCGGCCAGGAGATCGGTGCCCTCTACGGCCTGCAGGCTGCCGGATTGTTCCAGACCCCTGAACAGGTAACAGGCAATGCCACGCAGTTTGGTTCCGTAAAGCCGGGCGATATCAGGTATGTTGATCAGAACAAGGACGGTGTGATCAATGCGCTCGACCGGGTCGTAATCGGCAGCCGCATCCCCAGGTACACCTACAGCGCTAACCTGTTCTTTGAATACAAAGGCTTTGACCTGACCCTGTTCTTCCAGGGCGTCGGAAAATACAACGGGCTCCAGATACAGGATGCCGCGTGGGCATTCTTTAATGCCGGTGGCGTCCGGGACATCCATCTGGATCGCTGGAGTACCACCCGCACGGCGGAGGAAAATGCAAGGGCAACCTATCCCCGGTTCTTCATCGCGCAGACCAACAACCAGCAGACCTCCAGCTACTGGGTGGACGACGCCTCCTTCATCAAGCTGAAGACGGTGTACCTCGGCTATACCCTCCCTGCGTCGGTGCTGAAAAAAACGCCCTTCTCCCTCTTCAAGCTTTATGTCAGCGGACAGAACGTGTTCTCTTGGGACAATGTGCCGGGCTATGACCCCGAAGCACCCCTCGGTAATCCGTTCAACTATCCTCAGGTATCGTCATATGTTGCCGGCATCAAGGCAAGCCTCCGATAATATTTAAATCATCAACGATGAAAAAGATATACGTACTGACCATTTTGGCGGGCATCCTGGCCACCGGTTGCGAAAAGGATTACCTGAACAGATACCCGGAAGACCAGCCCAGCAGCGAAACCTACTATACCACAGCGGATCAGCTGATCCTGGCGATCAACTCGGCCTACAGCAACCTCTCTTACGCACAGGACGGCTATCCTTATCAGATGCAGCTGGAAGGCACGACGGACGTAATGTGGCAACGCCCCAATACCGATGCACAGGTCATCGGACTGGGACAGCATACGCCGGGCACCGGCATGATCCGGACCATCTGGACACAATCCTATTCCGGCATCGGAAAATGCAATATGCTGCTCGCAAACATGGAGAAAGCAAGATCCGTTACGCCGGCCGCAGTGTACAGAAGGATCGATGGCGAAGCCAGATTCCTCAGGGCATACTATTACGGAACCCTGATCTCACTATTCGGCGACGTGCCGCTGGTGGATAAGCCACTCAATGCAGAAGATGCCTTCCTGCCGAGGACGCCCAGGGCCGACTTACTTAACTTCATTTTCCGGGACCTCGACAGTGCAGCGGCGAAGCTCTCTATCTCCTACACAGGTACCGATGTGGGGCGCGCCACCTCTTCAGCCGCGATGGCCTTCAAGGCCCGGATCGCACTATACAACGAAAAATGGGACATCGCCGCTGCCGCTGCCAAACAGCTGATGGACCTGAATTACCATTCACTTTATCCGAACTACCGCAACCTGTTCATGTATGCCGGAGAGCATTCCCGCGAATCCATCTTCGCCTTCGACTACAAGCAGACGGTGCGCGTAAGTGCGACCCCCCAGAATATGCAGGCCAGGAATTCCAGTGGTTTCTCAGGCCTGGTACCCACCCGCGCCATCGGCGATAGTTATGAGTGCACCGACGGACTCACGATTGATAAATCGCCTCTTTACTCCACGGCCGACCCCTTCAGGAACAGGGATCCACGGATGCGTCAGACCCTGCTGGGGGATGGTGACACCTGGTTCGGTACCGGTGGCATGACCTTCAACATGACCTTCCATCCCGACAGCACTACCTGTACCCGATATACGCCTACCGTCGCGAAGATCACCAACCTGGAAGTCACCAACGCTTTCTCTGCCTATGCTGGATTTGTGCTGAAGAAATACCTGGATCCGGCAGACATGGTGCTCAACACCCAGTCGGAACTCGCTTTCATGCTGATACGTTACGCCGAAGTCCTGCTGACCTATGCCGAAGCAAAGATCGAATTGAACCAGATCGATGCAACGGTGCTGAACGCCATCAACCAGGTACGTGCACGTGCCTACGGCGTGAGCGTCGGTCAGACCACGCTGTATCCCGCCGTCACCACCACTTCACAAGCGGCGCTGAGGTCGATCGTAAGAAGGGAAAGGAAAGTTGAACTGGCAGGCGAGGGGCTTCGTATTTTCGATATCCGACGCTGGAAGATCGGCGAAAAGACCATGAACGGCATCCTCTTCGGGAAGGCGCTCAATAGAACCATCTATTACACGCTCCCCAAGCCGGTGCTGGATGAAAACTCATCGCCTGCCTACGATTCCTTTAATTCCTTGCTGGCCGTCGTCGGTAATTTCAAGATCATGGATAACCCACGGATCTTCAAGTCTCACCATTATCTGTGGCCCATTCCTCAGACAGAGCTCGATGTGAACAAAAACGCCGGATTCACGCAGAATCCGGGCTATTGATCACTGCCCGTGATTGCACAAAATGTAAAAAAGTCCCGTCGGCAAAACGACGGCTCTAACATGACAGCATCATCGGGATCGAAAAGCTTCGTAACATCGTTACGATATCTCTCCGATCCCGGGCAGTTATGCTCATACAGATAAATTGTTGATATGTCCCGTGTCAGATGTAACCGGTGCAATAAGGCTGAGCGGATCCTCCGAGCGGGGATGGTGCGCAACAAGCAGCGTTATTATTGCAAGGATTGCGATTACCATTTCACGCTCTCGGATCGAAGAAGGACCGCGATACGGGATACCCGCCGGATTTCCGGACAGGTATCTCAGCGCGACATCGCCGCTGCTGCGGGGGTCAATGTCACCACCGTCTCCCGTGCGCTCAACGACCATCCGGACCTGAATGCCGAAACCAAGGCGCAGATCCGCGAACTGGCCCGGAAACTGAACTATCAGCCGAACCAGCTCGCGCAAAGCCTCGTCAACCGGAGTACGCATACCATCGGTGTGGTCATTCCCGACCTCGAAACCTCTTTTTTTTCCTCCATGCTCAACGGCATTCAGCACGTTGCCGCCAAGGCCGGCTATCGCGTGGTCATCTGCGTGTCCGATGAAGACCACGCCACGGAAGTCTCCAACGTGCAGGCCCTAATGAACAACATGATCGACGGCATGCTCATCTGCCACACCCTCCACACCCGTTCCTTTGAGCACCTCCGGATCCACATTGGCCGGCGCATCCCCATCGTCCAGTTCTATCGGGTCGTGGATGATCTACCCATCTCCAAGATCAAGGCAGATGATGAGGTCGGTGCCGAAAGCGTGACGGACCATCTCATCCAGCAGGGCTGCCGCAGGATCGCCATGCTCCTGGGACCGAAGGGATTCCCGCTCTCCGACTCGCGACTGGCAGGGTATCGGAGATCCCTGAAAAAGCACGGAATGACCCCGGATCCAAAACTGCTTACGCACGTGGATTTCACCTACCCGAAAGTGATCCGCGCGGTCGACAACTGGCTGCGGCTCGACCCCGCCGTAGATGCGATCTTTTCCATCTCCGACAAATGTGCCGTGCAGATCATCCGGCATCTCCGGAAAAAGGGCATCGATGTCCCGGGTCGCATCAGGGTCTTCGGATTCGGCGTCGGAACGGAATACATCGGAGAAGTCGTGGAACCCAGTCTCAGCATTTTTGATGTCAAGACCCGCGCCATCGGGGAAGAGGCTGCCCGCGTATTGATCGAACAGATCATCACCGGCAACTGGACACCCATTGAAAAAATGATCGGAGGCCGCATCATACTGCGAGAGTCTGCATAAAATTATACATCTGACGCATAATTTATATCCATGAGTACACCTAGCCCCCGGCTTTTATGCATGATACGTCCGATGCGGATGCTGCTGTTGCTCCTGTTCATGATCATGGGTCGAACTGTGCTACAAGCATATCCACCGGCGCGTTCAGTGATCCTGCACGTGGCCATCACCGGTCGAGACGATCATCCCGGTACCGCCGATAAACCCTTTGCCACGCTTGAGAAGGCCCGGATGGCCGTCCGGCAGGCACGGGCCGCTGACACCCTCACCAGGGTGGAGGTCGTCGTTCACGGTGGTGTGTACCATCTGGAGAAAACCCTGGAATTTGAACCGGCAGACTCCGGTTCCCGTGCCGCCCCCGTCATCTGGCGCGCTGCCGACGGCGAGCAGGTGGTCCTCAGCGGTGGCATGCCCATCCGCGGTAAATGGCGGAAAGAGGCCGACGGCGTCTGGTCCGTAGAAATCCCGCAGGCCCGAGGATGGAAAAGAGATCCGCAAGTTCCGGAGACCTATGCCGCCACCCCGACAGGCCCCTGGAATTTCCGTCAACTATTCGTCAACGGCAAGCGAGCCGTCCGCGCCCGATATCCCAACCTGGACGACGCACAGCCCTTCCTCTTTGCCCAGGGCGGAGGTACGGACCATATCATCCTGCCACCGGATCGCATCCGGGGAGCCTGGGCCCGTGCCGCAGACGCGCAGATCAACATCGTCCCGCGCTGGCGTTTTTTCAATCAGTGGAATGACATCATTCATGTGGATACCGCTACCGGCCGGATGGAACTTGGACCCCGGGAAAGACATGGTGAGATCGACAAGGGCACCTGGTGCTGGATCGAGGGCGTCCGCGCTGAACTCGATCGCCCCGGGGAGTGGTTCTTGGATACCGAAGCGGGCCGACTCTACTATAAGCCGTTGCCAACCGAAAACATCGAGGCGCTGGAGATCATCGCCCCCCGCCTCAATCGCATCATCCAGGTGAAGGGGGATGTGAACAAAGGCACCCATGTCCGCAACCTGGTGTTCAGAGGATTCACCTTCCGGCACACCTCCTTTACGCTCGGACAGATAGAGGCACGCGTACATACCGACGGTGCCATCCTTCTTGAAAACGCTGAACATTGCAGCATCGAGGACTCCCGTTTTGAACTCATCGGTGGCTACGCCTGCTGGCTGCACCTCGACACGAAACATGTGCTCATCAAAGGGAACCATGTAACGGAATCAGGCGGCGGCGGTGTGCTCATGACCGGCGCCCGGCTCTCATACATGGATGACAGCAAGGTCTTCACGCCCGGAGAAGCCGCCAGACGGGTATTCCCGATCCAGAACCGCATCATAGGAAACACCGTCGAACACTGCGGCCGTATCCGATATTATGGCGGCGGCGTGCATATCGACTCCAGGCCGGCCATCATGGCGATGGCACCCGGCAACCACATCGCCCACAACCATTTCCGCGACCTGTCACGCAACGGCATCTTCGCCTTCCGAAACCAGGGCGGACATGTGATCGAATTCAACGAGATCCATGACTGCATGCAGACGACCATCGACGGTGCCGCCATTCACCTCGCCACTATGAACCGGCTCGCCGCGCCCAATTTCATCCTCGACAATCATCTATATGATGTCTGGGGATACGAACAACTGCCCGGCCGCGAACCCCGCAGGACTCTCGCCAACGGGATCTTCCTCGACTGGGCCACCAGCAATACCACCGTGCGGAACAATTCGATCTACAACACCGGCGAACGGGAGATCAAACCCATCATGGGCAACTGGGACCTGAATATTTCCGATAACCTCGTGGCACCCGTTCCGATCCCGGCCCGAATACCGGATCAGATCGGTCCCCGCGGACAGGCCCTGCATTTCATCAACCCGCCCGACCTGCAGCGCGCAGGAGCCGTGCTTACATCCCACGATACCGCCCAGGTGCAGTTCACCGGACCCTGGACGCCACGAGAGGTCACAGGTATGCGCGGACTCTTCCGATATGTCTGTCAGCAGGCCGACCCCGGACCGAAGGCTACGGCCACCTATGCACTCCCCGTCCGGGAGACAGGCTGGTACAAGGTATGTCTGATGTATTTCCCCGATCCGCGAAACGCAACCAATGCCAGCCTGTCCATTACCCATGCAAATGGCACCGAACAGCGGACCTGGAATTTCAAGAAAGGTGATCCCCTCGGATTCTCCGTCCTCGTGGGAACTTATTATTTTGAACAGGGCCGTAAGGCCGTGGTGGTGATCGGTAACGAAGGAGCTGATGGTCAGGTATTGGCGGACGCCGTCGGCATCATCAGAACGGATAAATGATACATCCATGAACAGATCGTTCCGACCCTTCATCTGTAGCTTCTCTGCCGGCATCCTGGCCATGGCATCTTGCCTGTCCGCCCTCGCCCAGCCCGCCGACTATAAGCCGGGCAATCCGCTCGTATCCTTCGTGGGCATGGCCGATCCTCATATATATGTGTTTGACGGAAAGCCTTATCTGTACTCCACCCGCGACATCGATTCGCTGCAGACCAAGGGACGCTTTATCATGCCCGACTGGCATATCTGGTCCACCGAGGACCTGCTACACTGGCGGCATGAGCGTACGATCCTCCCTGTCGAAACATACATGGGTAGATCGCGCGACTGCTGGGCAACGGAAACGGCTACCCGAAACGGTAAATATTATATTTATTTTTCCGATAAGAACCGAACCACTGGCGTACTCGTAAGTGACAGCCCTACAGGCCCATTCCGTGATGCCCTCGGCAGGCCCCTGCTCGATACGGGACTCACCAGCACCAAAGAATACGACCCATCGGTACTCATCGATGATGACCCGGCACAGACACCTTATATCATCTTCGGCCATCACCGCGATGATGATCCCAACCTCAAATATTACATCGTCCGCCTGAACGACGACATGATCTCCCTGGCCGAAAAGCCACGCCGGATCAGCTTCACCGGCAATGAACCTGTGCTTCAGGCCAATGACAAGCCCAACCTCCACAAGTACGGGGGGCGCTATTACCTTTCTGCCGGTTCGCACTATGCCGTCTCCGACAGCATCTATGGTCCCTATCGACGCACCGGCAACTCCGGTTTCGGTGTGCATGGACTGACGCAGCAGGCACACGGCAACTATTTTTCGTGGAACAATCAATGGTTCCACACCTGGTGCAAATTTCACCTGGGCAAGGAAACCGCTTATTACCGGGAGTCCTATCTCACCTATCTGCACTATCGCGACGATGGTACCATGGTCGATGACACCGCCCTGCTGAACCGCCACTTCTCCAATGGCGTAGGACAATACAGCGCCACCTGGGACCGCATCGAAGCCGAATGGTACATGGCCGCCGAAGGTGTCGTCAAAGGAGAGCACCCGACCGGATTCGAAGTCCGTAGCTGCCGGAACAGAGGCTATCTCCGCTATCCGAACATCAGAGATGTCCGGGCGAACGACACACTCATCCTATTCATCAGACCTGCAGCCGGAGGATGGCTGGAAGCAAGGCAGGGTGGCCCGAAAGGACGATCCCTCGGAAAAGTGAAGATCTCAGCTGGCTCCTCCAAAGAATATGTAAGGTATGCATTGCCGTTAGTAACTGATGCGGGCGTACTGGACCTCTGGCTGACATTCCGTGGAAGGAAAAATCAAAATTTATTTGGGATCGATGCCTTCCGTTTTGTCAAAGCTTCCACTCATTAACCCGCTTGCAACGTTAACCCATCCCTCATGTCATTTGGAATCATCAACTGGTCGATACTCATCTTTCTGGTCCTCGGCATCACCTGGCTAGGTCACCGGCTTTCCTCCGGACAGAAAGGG
>CAJBZC010000481.1 GCA_903959965.1 uncultured bacterium | reverse complement strand
GAGATTGCACCCGCCGAAACCGCGGTGTATGATGTTCGGCTGACGCAGGTCTTCGCGGATATTCGTCCACATGCGGATGTAGGAACTGCCCATGAACAGCACAGACCCTGGCTGATAGGTCTGCACACGGTTCAGGCTGTCGAAGGCCGCTATATCTTTGTCCCAGCGTCTGACCCCCTGACTGCTGCCATGGATCTTCAAGCGGGCATAGAGCCAGGTGCCTATTTCCCGGAGGCAGCTGTCGATCTTCTTTTTGTCGTTGTCCAGCGTATGTCCTGCCCCTTCGAAAGGCCGCAGTCCGGTCGTGACGCCCATTTTCAGGCATCGCTCGTATAGCGGCAGCGGGCCGAAACCAATGCCATGATAACTGTAACTGTTATCGTACGGTACGGTTTTATCGGCCGTGCCGCCGGTATTGAAGAGCGGTACATCGCCTTCATCTATCCAGGCCGTGTCAGGCAGGGCTCCCCAGCAGTTGATGACGCCCTGCACTTTGGATGAGTAACCTGCGGGACCGCTGTTGCCTTCCAGGCTGCCCCACTTGTTTTTATCGACTCCGGCGGGCACTTCATGTTCATCCATGTAGGCGAGACCCAGGCTGGTCATGGCGCCGGCGGACGTGCCGGTCACAAATACCTGGGTGGTGTCGATGCCGAATTCCGCCGCCCGGCTGCGCAGGTATCTGATCGCACCGCGACCATCCTGTTGCGCGCGGTACATGGCATCGAGGTAATCATTGTTGGTCTTATTGCCGCCGATTCCGAGTCTGTAACTGATGGAGACCGTGACAAATCCTTTCCGGGCGAAGGTCTCGCAGATCTTCCGACCCATGGTGATCTTCCGGTTGCCGTTCACGAAGCCACCACCATGGATGAATACCAGTACCGGACGTTTCTTCAGGGTATCGCCGGCGGGCGGTGAGAAGATATCCAGTTTGAGTTCTTCCATCTCGCCCTTCAGATTGACGGCCCGGCCGTAGGTGATATTTACGACGGAATCGAAACGGGGGAAGACTTCATCTCGGAAGCGCCGTTGGTCCTGGGCATGGATGCTGAAGGAGATCGTGAGGGCGGCCCAGAGGCCACAGAGGATGCGGGTTGACATGGAATGAAAATATATTTCTGTATATCCTAAATATAATGATGAATCGTCAATCTCTGGTTTTTTTCAGCAGCCCGGGGGATGGCTTGATATCTGAGGAATACTCGGACAAATGGCTTAAAATTGTATATGCGTACACTTATATTCATTTTTCTGGCGCAGGCCCTGGCTTCGGTTCTTTATGCTCAGCCAAAATCAGATACTTCGACACTCGGTATGGTCGCCAGTGCCCATCCGCTGGCCACGGATGCCGGTTACGCTGTATTGCGGGCCGGAGGCAACGCCTTTGATGCCGCGGCGGCCGTCTCCTTCATGTTATCGGTCGTAGAGCCCAGCATGAGCGGCATTGGTGGCCGCTTGCAGGCGATCTGGTCGCGGCCCGGTGCCGGTGTCGCCGGTATTGATGCCACCACGCAGGCAGCTCCGGGTTATATCAAAAAGGCTGGAGATCCTGATGATGGCTACCATACGATCGGTGTGCCCGGCATGGTCAAGGGCATAACGGAGATGCATACCCGATACGGGAAACTTCCATTGAAACAGGTGATGCAGCCCGCGATCGAAGCGGCCGGTAAGGGTCATATCATCACTGATGAGGAGGCCCGTCGTCAGGCATCCGTCGTCAAAGACCTCCGTGGCTTCACAGGCAGTGCCCGGCATTTCCTGGTGAAAGATACTACACCCGCCGGAGGGACGATGTTTCGGCAACCCGTGCTGGCCGCCACGTTGCGGGACATCTCGCGCGATGGTGGCAAGTCTTTTTACACCGGTGGCATGGCCTACAACCTGGCGAAGGAGATCGCTGATGGCGGGGGATTTGTGAAGCTCGCTGATCTTGAAAACTACAAAGCACCGGATGCGAAAGTGCTGCGCGGGAACTATCGCGGATATGAGATCATCGGCATGGGCATGCCCTGCTATGGGGCGATCGTCATTGAGATGCTGCAAATGCTGGGGCAGACAGACTTGTCTTCTCTGGATGAAGCGACCTTCCTGCTCAAGCATTCAGAAGTGCATTACAAGGCCTATGAAGACAGGCCACTCCTGCGTTCTCGTGAGGATTCACTCGTACTTCCTTCCTGGGCGACGAAAAGATGGGCAGATACTTTACCCCGAGCGCTGCAAGTAAAGGCCGGAGCCGAGACTAACGGTAACGGACACACGACGCATTTCGTCGTCCGTGATGCGGAAGGCAACATGGTGTCGATCACGCAGTCGCTCGGCCCTGTGATGGGATCGAAAGTGGCTTCCACCAAATACGGATTCATGTACGCCACCACCACCGGACCCTATCTCTCCGGTGTGAAGGCAGGCGAGCGGGCCGCCTCGCATATCTCTCCGGTGATCCTTCTGAAAGATGGTGTCCCGGTCATGGCCCTGGGCGCCGCCGGCGGTGCCCGCATCGTCCCGGCCATCGTGCAGGTGATCAGTCGCATCGTGGATCAGGGCATGGCACCCGAACAGGCGCTGGCCGCTGCACGTGTCTACCGGATGGAAGACAGGATCCTGCTGGAGGAACATCCGGGCGTGCACTGGAAGGACGAAGCCACGCCCACCGCCATCCGGGCCACAGGCATCCGGGTGGAGCGGGTACGAACACGCGCGCAGTTCGGCCGGGTGCACATGTTGCTGCGGCTGGCAGATGGCAGCTGGGTTGGTGCCGCGGATCCAGACTGGGGAGGCAGCGCCAAGGGCATCGATCCCTGATGACTTTTGTATGTAACGTTTCTGTAGGAGGAAATCCATCCACTGTTTTTGCACAATCTTTTTTTATGGCCCCGAGCTCAATGCCCGTTAAATCAACGGGTATGAGCTTCGGGGCTTATCTTTACCTGAAGCCGGAAAAATAAATATAATCACGTGAGAAAGCTCTTCACCAACCTGACCTTCTGG
Source organism: uncultured bacterium (assembly GCA_903959965.1). GTDB lineage: Bacteria > Bacteroidota > Bacteroidia > Chitinophagales > Chitinophagaceae > Pollutibacter. The sequence continues at coordinate 1,295 of CAJBZC010000481.1, read as the reverse complement.
GTATTGCTGTCCATCACCGCAGGCGCCTTGCTTGGCCATTTTGCACCCGCCACCGGTGTGGCCATGCAGCCTTTGGGTAAGTATTTCATCGATTTGGTGAAGCTCTTCATCAACCCGATCATCTTCCTGACCATAACCCTGGGCATCTGCGGGATGAATGACCTCAAGAAGGTCGGCACGGTGGGCGGTAAAGCCCTCCTCTATTTTGAGGTTGTTACCACCTTCGCGCTCCTCATTGGGATCGTGGTCGCCTGGATCATCCAGCCCGGCGCCGGCGTGGATACGGCCAGTGTATCCACCAGCGGTGACCTCGGGAAAATTCAATCCGGCGCGGCGGCTTTCTCCTGGTGGAAATTTTTCAAAGACAATGCCACCATCCAGGTGCTGCTCTTTTCGATCCTGTTTGGTATCCTGCTGGGTCGGGTAAGCTGGCGCGAAAAGGTAACGGTGCCGCTTACACGTATATCCAAATATGTATTCAAGGCGCTGCACATCGTGATGCTCTTTGCACCTATCGGGGCCTTCGGGGGTATGGCCTTCACCATCGGTAAGTATGGCATCGCTACGCTTATGCCGCTCGGAAAACTCATGTTGACGGTCTATATCACGATGGGACTGTTTGTATTTATTGTGTTGGGATCGATCCTGCGATACTACAAGATCTCGCTGACCCGATTCCTCAACTATATCAAGGAGGAACTGCTCATAGTCTTGGGTACTTCATCCTCTGAGGCTGCCCTGCCTTCGCTCATGGAAAAGCTGGAGAAAATGGGATGCGCCAAGCCCGTGGTCGGACTAGTCGTACCGGCCGGATATTCTTTCAATCTTGATGGGACCACGATCTATCTGTCGATGGCGGTGATGTTCCTCGCGCAGGTCTTCAATGTGGAACTCACGGTGGGCCAGATCTTCACGGTGATCGGAGTGTTGATGGTGACCTCCAAAGGTGCGGCAGGCGTCACGGGCAGCGGGTTCATTGTATTGGCATCTACGCTCAGTGCGATCCATGTGATCCCTGTGGAGGGATTGGCGTTGTTGCTGGGGGTGGACCGCTTTATGTCTGAAGCCAGGGCGATCACCAATTTTATTGGAAATGGTGTCGCCACGGTCTGGATCGCCAATAATGAAAAGGCATTCGATCGCCGGAGGATGGAAGCCGCCTTCTCGCGTGAGGTGTATGAGTATACAGAAATATGAAATGTTGTTCGCGTAATACAATCAAAAGGAAAGGTTCCTCGCTCCGCTCGGAATGACATAATGGGTGAGCATCGACAAAATGGTAAGCATATATTTGT
>CAJBZC010000480.1 GCA_903959965.1 uncultured bacterium | reverse complement strand
TCTCTGGTTTGGGTTCCTTAACCGGTTTAACCTTCTCGGGTTTCGGTTCTTTCACCGGCTTAATCTTTTCAGGTTTAGGCTCTTTAACGGGTTTTATTCTCGGTGCAGGCGCGGGTTTCTTCTCTTTTTTCTGGAAGGTGTAATTTAACGATGCTCCGGTTTGCAACTGGATCATCGTGGCGGTTCTGCCGGTCGTAAACGTGTTTCCGCTGGTCTTGCTGGCGAAATTTCCACCAATGCCCTTCATCGTCCAGAGCAGATTGGAATAGACCCTTAGTTTGAGGCTGTTGGCCGTTGACAGATTCAGCCCACCACGTAAGCCCCAGGCTGGTTTTGGAGAAAACTGTCCGACCTGGTTATCCGGATTCTTGAGATTAATGAATCCCACGCCCGCCATCAACCCGCCAAAGGGTTGCACTTTGGTACCCATCTTCCCATAGTTCATGGCACTGAACATGAGATGATTGAACTGCGCTTTTAGATTGGTGCTGCGCTCCTCTCCACCTTCCTGATAATACCAATCGGAAATGGTGGTGGATTGATTGAATAGCAAAAGTTCATAGCCTCGCTTTTCCTGTTTTCGGTATTCCAGTCCCGTTGCCAGGTGCAATCCACCATTGATGCGGTTGGTGGCCCCCGTTTTGGGATCGGTGGCGGAAAAGATGGTTTCGCCCATTACATAACCGGCATAAAGGTTTGCACGCCAGGTCTGTGCATTCAGGGACAACGAAAATAGAAGGATCAGCAGGGTGTTAATCGACCTCATCTTTCAGGTTTGGAAGGCTTACAGGGTACGGAAAACCTGTATGGCCGGGTGATTTGGGGAAATCGGCTATTGGATGTGGGTCCGTCTGTCCGACAAAATAATATAAAACCTGTGGAAAATGCAAGGTCTCACCGGCTAGCTTTATGCCAGCTATGCAGATATAACATGTATGTCATTCAACGCATCATGTCCCGGCAAGGGAAAATCTTGATGGCTCAGGTTGTTACCATTCCGATAAGACCCGTGTTACTCTTTTAAGCCGGCATCCATCCTTTTGAGTCGAACTGTAGCGCTGGTCTGCTCCGTGCTCTCCAGCCTCATCTCATGCCGGACGCCGTTTACCCAGGCGATCATGAGCGAGGTGTTTGGGGGGATACTCCCCAGGTTTTCTGCCACCATCGTGAGCTCGCTGGAGGATTTCAGGTCTGATACGGGGATGCGCAGGGTAAAAGGTTTTGCTTTCAGCAACACATGTGTGGCGATGATCCGGCCGTCGAGGAATATCGAAATCGAATCCCCGTCGATCTGGGCATTGTCGTAAAAATCCAGATTGACAGAATCCCCGGCGACCGGGATCTCTCCGACAAAGGTTTTGGTCCGGTCACGGAATAATGCTTCCATACCCACCGGTGTAGGTAAGGGCTCAGGTTGCGGTGATGGCCTTGGGGTGATGACCTCCGCAGGGGGCTTCGGAGTAGGTTTTGGCCTGGGTGTTGCGGGAGGGGCAGGCCTTGGTGTGATGCGCACCACCACGTCCTCCTGTTCAGGCTCTTCCGGGATATATGCCTCTTCCGTCTTCCTCAGGTGAATGGCGAAGTCGCGCCCACGGTCGCCCGACGAACCGGTCACGCCCTTCCCGTCCAGTCGCATGATGCCCTCGCCCGGGCAGTTGAAGTCGGTCTCGAACTCCATCGCCCCTCCGATCCGGGCATCCGTCAGCCTTCCCTGAGCATCCACGGCCGTCCCGTCGGTATGCCACCAGGTAACCGTGCCATCGTAGGGGTTGAAATACCCACGCACCGTAACCTTTACAAAATCCCGCACCCCGGTGTGATAGTAGCAGATGCCTTTCAGGCTGTCGCCGTTACGCTCGATACGCAGTTCCACATTATAAGGCCTCGACAGAGCACCCTGCGGAAACAGGATCCTGCCCTCCCAGACACCGGTTACCGGCTGGGCCTGCAGGACGAAGGAGGCAAGGATGAGGAACAGTCCGGTCACAAATGCCGGACGCATGCGGTGCTTGGTCATCATGGAAAGTAAAGATAACATAAGCCGGCACGCCCATTATCCACAGCTGCTTCCCGTAGCATGAATTAACATTCCGAAAACAGCAGGGCCGCTTCATCTCAGGCATCCGAATTTTCTCGAAATTGCAGCCATGGAAGCATCCAGACAGCCCATGCGGGGAAACATTCCGGCTGATCCTTTCCCGGCTTCGGTTATGCGTAACCGTGAGTTATTTCATCCGGTGATGCCCTTCACTGATGGCGCCACGCGTTGTGTGAAGATGGATCTGTCCGGCATGCGTGCCAACTTCACCCCGGAGATCTATGAAGATATAGACAGTTTCTGCCTGTATATTGACGGGATATTGAACGCGTCCGATGCTGATTATGGTATCGGAGGATATGCAGAAGACCGGGAGATGTACGCCCGCAGTCAGGTATTCGATGCGGGTGAGGAACCCCGTCGCCTGCATCTTGGTGTCGATGTCTGGGCTCCGGCGAGCACGCCGGTCTTTGCTCCGTTGACGGGTATCGTGCATAGTCTAGGTGTACGGGACGCAGTGGGTGACTATGGCGGCGTTCTGATTCTGTCGCATGAACTGGACGGAGAGATCTTTCACACGCTCTATGGGCATCTGGCCACATCGGTCATCGCATGGAAACCGGGGGATCTTGTTTCGGCCGGTCAGCCCATCGCCCGGCTGGGGTCCCCGTCGGAAAATGGGCACTGGCCGCCGCACCTGCATTTTCAGGTCATTCGGGATATGGAAGGAATGACGGGCGATTACCCCGGAGTCTGCCGCCGTTCAGACCGTACGCGATATCTTAGGAATTGTCCGGATCCGACTCCGCTGCTCGGTTTTAATCTTTAAGGCAAATACGCTGGTAAATAATCAGATCAGCGACGTCTCCTGAAAACTTCATCCGCATCCATCCCGCTTGCGTAATTTTACATCATGGCCAATCCCAATCTGCAACCGGACAAGAGTACCCAGCCCAGGGGAGATGCTGAGTTCGAAAACACGATCCGGCCGGGATCCATTGAGGAATTCGCCGGACAGCCGACCATCATCGAAAACCTGAAGGTCTTCATCCAGGCAGCACGCATGCGGGGGGAAGCCCTAGACCATGTCCTTTTTCACGGACCTCCCGGTCTTGGAAAAACCACCCTGTCCCGCATCGTGGCCAATGAAATGGGGGTACAGATCCGGGAAACATCTGGTCCGGTCATCGAGAAACCTGCCGATCTGGCAGGTTTGCTGACGGGCCTTCAACCGCATGATGTATTGTTCATCGACGAGATCCATCGGCTGAGCACCGTCGTGGAGGAATATCTCTATTCCGCAATGGAGGACTTCCGGATCGACATCATGATCGACAGCGGGCCCAGTGCCCGCAGCATACAGATCAATCTGAATCCTTTCACGCTCGTTGGTGCCACCACCCGGAGTGGTTTACTCACGGCCCCCCTGCTGTCGAGGTTCGCCATCAAGTCGAGGCTGGAGTACTATTCGGCCGAGACGCTCCAGAAGATCGTCTGGCGGGCGGCACAGATCCTGGGGGTCAAGATCACATCAGACGCCTCCATGGAGATCGCCCGCCGCAGCCGGGCCACACCGCGCATCGCCAACGGACTCCTGCGCAGGGTGCGCGACTTTGCGCAGGTGCTCGGCAACGGCGTGATCGATCTGGACATCACCAGGCACTCGCTGAAGGCGCTGCAGGTGGATGCGCACGGTCTCGATGAAATGGATAACCGCATTCTGCTGGCAATCATTGACAAGTTCAAGGGAGGTCCCGTTGGTATCACGACCATAGCCACAGCGGTGGGAGAGGAGGCCGGAACACTCGAGGAAGTGTATGAGCCGTTTCTGATCCAGGAGGGATTTCTAAAGCGGACGCCCCGCGGACGGGAAGTCACCGCCCGGGCTTACGAGCACCTGGGGCGCACGCCCCGGCCCGGCGGAACGGAACAGGCGATGTTGTTTTGAATGGTAATACTATCTCCATTTTATTTTAGATCCGCCACTGGAAACAGGCTGGTAGCGTAGTTACGAACAGCCGAATAAAAGGTCCCTCGTAGGCCTCGGGATGACAGCCGGGGGCGGTTCTTTCTGTGCAGGAAATCTCTCTGTGGTGTCATCCTGAGCGCAGCGAAGGATCTTGTATTGACAGCCTTTACAGCACG
>CAJBZC010000479.1 GCA_903959965.1 uncultured bacterium | reverse complement strand
TCTATCTTTGCGCGTTCAATCGTTGCCGTATGGATAACTCCTCGTTAGAAATCAAGTTAGATAATACGCATAACGCTTTCATTTACAAATCAGACGGCGCGCTACATAAAGCAAATTTTCTCTTCAGCGCCATGTCATACCCATGGCTGGTGAAAGCCGGGATAACCCTTACACAATGGGCGCTGAGGATGAGGTTGCCCATTTTGGGGCTGATCAGAAAAACTATCTTCGAGCAATTTGTCGGGGGAGAGACCCTGGAAGATACCGCACCGGTGGTGATGATGTTGGGTAAACATCACGTTCGGGTGATCCTGGATTATGGCGTGGAAGGAGGGGAGAGTTCCGAGCAGGCATTTGATCATGCCCGAGATGAGTTTATCCGGGTTGTGCAATATGCTGCCAATCAGGAGAATATCCCATTTATCAGCATTAAAGTGACCGGGATTTCCCGTTTCGGACTGCTTGAAAAACTGGATAAATCTGTAGATGCACAGGCTGGATCTCTGATGAAGCGGTTCGATGCGGCTCTTGCCTCCCTCAGCGATGATGAACGTACGGAATGGCAACGGGTGTATGCCAGAATGGACGCCATTTGTCGCGTGGCGGCTGAACGTGGGGTAGGTGTCCTGATCGATGCCGAGGAAACGTGGATTCAGGATCCTGTGGACGTGCTGGCCATCCGCATGATGGATATACATAACCGCCATAAGGCTGTGGTTTTTAATACAGCGCAACTATATCGACACGACAGGCTTTCGTTTGTCCGGGACTCTGTCGAAGCGGCCGATCTTCGCGGATTTGTCCTGGGCATCAAGTTGGTCCGCGGAGCGTATATGGAGAAGGAAAGGAACCGTGCGGTGACTATGGATTATACATCCCCGATCCAGGCAGACAAGCCATCGACAGACCGTGATTTCAATGAGGCGATCCGAATTTGCATCGACCGGATCGACCGGGTGTCGATGATCGTAGCCTCCCACAATGAAGACAGTAATCTGCTCGCAACGCGTCTGATGAAGGAGCGGGGACTCCCTGCCGATCATGCTCATATTCATTTCTCTCAGCTCTACGGGATGAGCGATCATATCACCTTCAACCTGGCGGCCGCCGGATTCGGGGTTAGCAAATACCTGCCATTTGGCCCTATCCGGGATGTTGTTCCTTACCTGATGCGCCGGGCCCAGGAGAATACTTCAGTCGCTGGTCAGACGGGCCGTGAGCTCATGCTGATCAGGAAAGAACTGAAGAACAGAAGATCAGGAAACTGACTTTATGGCTTTGTTTCTTTTCGGAATACGGATGGTTTAACCATCAGGGAATCAAGTAAGTAACTCCTTCCCGACAAACCTCCGTATTCGGGAATACCTGAGCCGCTTCCTCGCGGAAGGCATCCAGGGTTTCATACTTACTGCTGAAATGTCCGAGCAACAGCCGACTGGCATTTGCATCTGCGGCAATAGTTGCTGCCTGGCGTGCCGTCGAATGATACCGGACATGTGCCTTTTCGCGTTGGTCGTCGAGATAGGTTGCTTCGTGATACAGCAACCCTATATTTTTAGCTGTTTCAGCGATATCCGGCTGGTATCGGGTATCTGCACAATAGGCGTATGATCTGCCCGGAGGGACCGGGATGGTAACCGATTCATTCGGGATCACTTCTCCATTTTCTGTCTTGTAATCTTCGCCCTTCTTCAACTTTCCAAAGAAGGAAGGCGGGATGCCGGCCGCTGCCGCGCGGTCAGGATCCACACGCCTTGGATTACGCTTCTCCCGGAACAGGAATCCCCAACAGGGAATGCGATGGGTGACCTGGAAGCTGGAAATGGAGAATCGATCATCATCCACCAGGAGTCCGTCTTCTCCCAAGGGATGGAAGTGAAGGTCGAAAGCAAGTGAGGTATCCGCGTGAAGCAACTGAAGATCAATGATTTCCTTCAACGGTGGAGGGCCGAAGATATGCAGGTCATCTTCCCGGCCCGTCAGGCTCATACTGTTCAGCAGGCCGATGAGTCCATAGTAATGATCTCCATGGAGATGTGAGATGAAAATATGCCCGATCTTGCTGCGACGGATCTTATACCGGTTCATCTGGATCTGCGTACCTTCTCCGCAATCGACCAGGAACATGCGCTCCCCCGTTGTCACCACCTGCGCAGTGGGGTGACGGTCGAACATCGGAAGTGCCGAATTATTGCCCAGGATGGTGACGGCCAGCATACGTACTGATCGGGGAAAAAGGGTGAATGTTCAGTCCAGTAACTCTCGCTCGATCTCTTCCATCTGTACGATGTCCCAGGCTTCACTTTCGGTCCGGGTATGGTTCATCTGATCCAGGATATCGAGATCGTTCAGTTGTTTTTCAATGTCTTTTGCTAGGCAACAAACGACGAAAGAATGCTGCATGTTGTATGCCTTTACTTGTTCTTCCAGGAGTGCGGAAGTTACCTCCGGGTCAAGGGATGAAACGGAGGACATGTCAATAATGACATTCCCATTTTGAGGGATGCGACAATTCGTGATGATTTTCGAAAGATCCACTGCCATATTAGCAGTCAGCGGCCCTTCCGGAAGCCGGATTACATGGAATTTCTCCTTGGTATCAATTTTGACGTTCATTGGGTTGTTGTTTTGGCACTGAAGGTGGCTGATCGTTTCGTTAAGGCGGATGCAAAAACCATGAATGTGATGAACAGACTCCCCCTGTTGCCAACCTATCGTCAAATTTATTCGTTATTATTGTATCAGAAGGAATTTTAAACAAACCCGAACCTCATGGATAACAATTTTTCAGCCCAGGTAAAGGAAATCATCTCCTTCAGTAGGGAAGAGGCATTGCGGTTGGGCAATGATTTCATCGGCACGGAGCACCTGTTGCTCGGGCTGATCCGCGAGGGAGACAATACGGCCATTAAAATATTAAAGAACCTGAATGTTGACTTGTACGAACTCCGTAAGGAGGTCGAAATGGCGGTCAAAGACAAAACGGGAAAGAACATCGCCAACATAAACAGCCTGCCGCTGACACGTCAGGCCGAAAAGGTCATCAGGGTGACGGTGCTGGAAGCCAAGGCCCTGAAGAGCCCTACTGTCGAGACTGAGCACCTGATGTTGTCGATCCTAAAGAATAAAGAGAACATCGCCACGCAGATCCTGAACAATTTCGAGGTGGATTATGATCTGTTCCGCAACGAACTTGGTCTCGTGAAGAGCAACGATGTTCGCAGCGAGTTCCAGGAGGAAAATGATGATGACTTCGACGAGGAGAAGAAAGCCTATCAGCAGAAGTCGAAACAGGCATCCGGAGCTGCGGCCAACAAGAGCAAGACGCCGGTGCTTGATAACTTCGGTCGCGATATCACCCGGCTCGCCGAGATGGGTTCGCTGGATCCAATCGTCGGTCGTGAAGAGGAGATAGAGCGGGTTTCGCAGATCCTGTCTCGTCGCAAGAAGAACAACCCCATCCTCATTGGTGAACCCGGTGTAGGTAAGACGGCCATTGTCGAAGGGCTGGCCCTGCGGATCGTACAGCGCAAGGTATCCCGCGTGCTATTCGACAAGCGGGTCGTATCCCTGGATCTGGCCGCCCTTGTGGCCGGTACCAAATACCGCGGACAGTTCGAAGAGCGGATGAAGGCCATCATGAACGAATTGGAAAAGAACCGCGATGTGATCCTGTTTATCGACGAGATCCACACCATTGTGGGTGCCGGCGGTGCCAGCGGATCGCTCGACGCTTCCAACATCTTCAAACCGGCCCTGGCACGCGGAGAACTGCAATGCATCGGAGCCTCCACCCTGGATGAATACCGGATGTATATTGAAAAGGACGGCGCCCTTGATCGCCGCTTTCAGAAAGTAATGGTCGATCCCCCGAGCGTGGATGAGACCATCATGATCCTCAATAACATCAAATCGAAGTACGAGGACTACCATAATGTCAACTATGCCGATGATGCCATCGACGCCTGCGTAAAGCTGAGCGACCGATACATCACCGACCGCCTGCTGCCTGATAAGGCCATCGATGTGATGGATGAAGTCGGTGCCCGGGTGCACCTCAAAAATATCAACGTTCCGGAGGAGATCATCGAACTGGAGCGGAAGATCGAGGACATCAAACAGGAGAAGAATAAGGTTGTCAAGAGCCAGCGTTTCGAAGAGGCCGCATCGCTCCGGGATACCGAGAAGCGCCTGCAGGAAGAACTGGAGCGCGCTAAGTTGCAGTGGGAGGAGGAGAGTAAGCACAAGCGTTATCCCATCACCGAAGAGGCGATCGCCGAAGTCGTCAGCATGATGACAGGCATCCCCGTAAAGCGGATGGTACAAGCTGAAACCGAAAAACTCCGGAACATGTCTAATGACATGAATGGCATGGTGATCGGTCAGGAAGATGCCATCTCAAAAGTGGTGCGCGCCATCCAGCGTAACCGTGTAGGCTTGAAAGATCCAAAGAAACCCATCGGCACCTTCATCTTCCTGGGCCCGACGGGCGTGGGTAAGACGGAGTTGGCCCGGGCGATATCCCGCTATATGTTTGATTCCGAGGATTCCCTGATTCGGATCGACATGAGCGAATACATGGAGAAATTCACCGTGAGTCGACTTATCGGGGCCCCTCCCGGCTATGTTGGATACGAGGAAGGAGGTCAGCTTACGGAAAAGGTCAGACGTAAGCCTTATAGTGTCATCCTGCTCGATGAGATCGAAAAAGCACATCCGGATATCTATAATATTCTCCTGCAAGTGCTTGATGATGGTTTGCTGACGGATGGCCTGGGTCGCAAGGTGGATTTCAAGAACACCCTCATTATCATGACTTCGAATATAGGAGTCCGTCAGTTGAAGGACTTCGGCGATGGTGTTGGCTTTGCCACCAGCGCCCGTATGGCGAACTCAGAGGAGGCCAACAAGGCGGTCATCGAGAAAGCCCTGAAGCGGACCTTCTCTCCGGAATTCCTCAATCGGGTGGATGATGTCATCATCTTCAACACGCTAGAGCGGGAGCACATCTTCCGGATCATCGACATCCTGATGAAAGGTGTCATGAAGCGGCTGGTTAACCTGGGCTTCTCCCTTGAACTAACCGAAGAGGCGAAGAACTTCATCGCCGACAAAGGATACGATCAGCAGTTTGGCGCGCGTCCGCTGCACAGGGCCATCCAGAAATACCTGGAGGATCCGCTTGCCGAGGAGATCCTGGCGATGCAGATCAAACAGGGGGATATTCTGGTAGCCGATCTTGATCAGGAGAAACAGAAGATCCAATTCACACTTAAAGAAGGACAGGCTCAAAAGGAGGCGACGGAAGTGTGAGTCAATTGAAATAAATTTGATCAGGAAAACCGACAGGCAACTGTCGGTTTTTTTATTTTATTTATTTTGATTACTATTGCTCATATATTCATTCGATGAATAAATCTATGGAATCACCCGCCAACAAATGGAAATTTGTCGCTATCATCTCTGTCATCGTATTACTCCTGATCGCATTTAGAGAGAGGTATCCTCAAAGAATTAAAGATGCTATTTATCATCTGCCAAATAAAAATGCGCAGGATGACTCTTTTCAGTCAAACGTCTTTTATCGGGAACAGACGGATTATCAATCCCTGTTCAAGGCGCAGCGTAACATTGTAATGCTTGGTAATTCATTGACTTTCAGGATGCACTGGAATGAATTACTTGACAGGCCGGATGTGGCGAATCGCGGTATTGGTTCTGATGTGATCAAAGGATTTTATCATCGATTGGATAAGATCATCGAATTGGATCCTAAGATTTGTTTCATTGAAGGAGGAGCCAATGACATTGAATTTGGTGTTGAAATT
>CAJBZC010000478.1 GCA_903959965.1 uncultured bacterium | reverse complement strand
GCTCAAAAGACGCAGAAGCCCGTCATTCATGGAAAGAACTGGGTCGCCATCACCGGAAAACCCCTGGCAGCTACGGCCGGCGCCACCATCTTCTCCCAGGGCGGAAACGCCGTGGACGCAGCCTGCGCCATGATGGCCGCCACTTGCACCATGTGGGACGTCCTGAGTTGGGGTGGTGAGGCACAGGCGCTGATCTGGCATCCTAAACTGAAGAAGGTGATCGCCATCAATGCCCTGGGTGTGGCCCCGACGGGTGCGACGCCGGAGTTTTTCAAAGGGAAGGGGTACAGTTATCCTCCGGAATATGGCCCCCTGGCCGCCGTGACCCCCGGCATCCCCGGTGGTCTTTGCCACATGCTTTCGAACTATGGTACCATGAGCCTGGCCCAGGTTCTGAAACCCGCCATGGAACTGGCCGCAGGCTATCCCATCGAAGCGGAGACCGCCAACAGCATGGAAAGGGGGAAGGCTCGGATCAAGGAATGGCCTTATTCGAAGAAGGTATTCTTGCCGCATGAGGGTCAAAAACGCGAGGCGCCCGAAGCCGGGGAGATCTTCGTGCAACAGGACTTGCTGAACACCCTTCAGAAGTTGGTGGAGGCCGAGCAGCAGGCGCTGAAAAAGGGAAGATCCCGCAAGGAAGCCATCCAGGCGGCTTTCGACCGTTTCTATAAGGGAGATATTGCCGAGGAATTTGTACGTGGCAGTCGCGAACAGGGAGGTCTGATCACCAAGGAGGATCTGGCCGGCTGGAAGGTCCTGGAAGAGGAGCCACTGCATACAAACTACCGCGGGGTGGATGTATATAAGTTACAACAATGGACCCAGGGACCCATGATGCTGCAGTCACTGAATATGCTGGAGCAGTTCGATCTGAAATCAATGGGATACAATTCGGCGAGGTATATCCATACCATGACGCAGGTATTGAATATGACCTTCGCGGATCGTGATTTCTATTACGGAGACCCGTACTTCCCGCCGGAGGAACCCATGAAGGGACTGCTCTCCAAGGAGTATGCAAAAGAGCGGGTAAAACAGATGAACATGGAGGCCAATGAGCCGAACATGAAACCGGGCGACCCCTACCCTTTCGAAGGAAAAAATAATCCTTATCTCGACCTGCTGAAGGAGTTTGGGACGGCTTCCACCGCTCCGGTAAACAAGGATTATCTGGAAACAGCCTTCCTCGGTACCACTTCGGTGGAGGCTGCCGACAAGGAGGGCTGGGTGGTGTCCGTCGTACCGAGCGGCGGATGGCTGCCGGCCTGCATTGCAGGCAAGACAGGCGTAGGTATGAGCCAGCGGATGCAGAGCTTCGTGCTCGATCCTGCACTGAATCCCTTCAACGTCGTGGCACCCGGTAAGAGACCGCGGGTCACCCTGACACCGGGACTGGCTATGAAAGACGGTAAGCCGTTGATCTCCTTTGGCGTGCAGGGTGGTGATACCCAGGATCAAAACCTGATCCAGTTCCTGGTCAACATGATCGATTTCGGAATGAATGTACAGGAAGCCTGCGAGGCGGCGAATGTCAATACCAATCAGTACTATCTGTCACTGGGCAGTCAGGACCGCAAACCCAAGCCCGGCGGGCTGGTCATTCAGGAAGACACGCCCCCCTGGGTGCGCAAGGAGCTGGTTAGGAAAGGTTATAAACTCACGTTTGAAGAGCGCACATCCGGACCGATCAACGCCGTTTATTTCGACTGGAAGCATGGCACGATGTGGGGCGGCTCCAGCAATCACGGAGAGGATTACGGCATCGGCTGGTAATAAAGGCTATACCGCAAAGAAAGAAGGCGCAAAGTGTTCATTCACTTTGCGCCTTCTTTCTTTGCGGTCGTTGCTTAATCCATCTTGAGGATCCGGATGTTCCGGAATTTCACCACATCTCCGTGACCCAGGAAGCCAATATGACCGCGGGCGTTGAGCAGACCCGGATGGGGGCGCTTGTCGGCCGTGCCGTTCTTTGAAATTTCCCGTACATTGGTGTCGAGGATGACTTCATCGTTCAGGATGACCTTGATCCGGTCGCCGTTGGCGATGACGGTCTGGCGGTTCCATTCACCCATCGGCTTCAGGAAGCCTCTTTTGGCAGCCACTACGCCATACACAGAGCCGTGGTACTGATAGGTTTGCAGGGTCTTGTATTTTTCCGCATCGTTGTCGAGGATCTGTAGTTCCATGCCTACATAGGCAGCATCGCCTTTTAGAGGGCTTCGGATGCCCAGGCCGTTGTTGGCACCCGGGGTGAGCTGGAATTCGAAGCGGAATTCGAAATTACCGTATTGATCGGCGGTATAAAGGTTGCCGCCGCTGCCGCCAGACGGATTGACGACGATGGCGCCGTCCTGCAGCAGGTAACCCGACTTATTGCCGGTCCAGCGGTCAAGACTGCGGCCGTCGAAGAGCACCTCGAAACCGGCCTTGCGCTCCTGTTTCGATAATGCAAATGAAGGGGTGTTCTTAGCAACGGACTTACGGATATGTGCGAGAGCTGCTTCAACTTCTGACTTTGCCGGACCAGAAACTCCGGATGCAGCCTTTTCTAGTGCTTTCAGGGCCTTGTCGCTGCCAATGGCCGCCAGGGCGCGGGCAGCATCGCCGACATGTCGATCGGAGCGCAGCACTTTTGTGAGTGCCGACACGGCGGCATCATCACCCAGTCTGCCGAGGCATTGTATGACCAGGTTTCGGGCGAAGAAACTATTCAGTCCTGTCAATCCTTTGGATAGCGTTTTAGCGGCAGCGCTGCGTTGAGCGGGGTCCTTTGCCACATTGTTCACATAGGCATCCAGCGCGTAAGCGGGACTGAGTTTGAGGGAGTCGATATCCAATAGACGCAGGAGTTCTTTCCAGTCTGAAGCTGTCCATTTGCTCATGGCAGCGAGCTGCGGGGCCGCATCAGCGGCTTTCTGGTAGGGAAAAGCCTTCAGGGTTTCGGACACCTGCGCCCTGAGGGCGGGTGCGCTCAGGATCAGGAAGAGGGAGATTCCGGATATGATTTTTCGAAGCATGTTCAGATTGATTGATGAGTTCAGGTTCAGATCTTCCAGGGGCCGCGCATGGGTGGATCGATGAGTCGATTGGCCTCGTCGTCGTCGATGAATCGCTGGGCATCAGGGTCGAATCGCAGGGAGCGGCCGAGTTGCAGGGCGATCTTTCCAATGTTGATCAGCGTGCAGGAACGATGGCCATTGGATTCGTTCAGGGCGAATGGCTTACGTTCACGTACGGATTGCAGGAAGTCGGTGATCTGAGGCTTCGGGTCAGGGAATTCAGAGAGTTTGCGCTCCATGTCGGGGATGTCTGACCGGAATCCCGGATATAGTTTTCCTTTGGGACCTTCGATGTAGGGGACGTTTTCTTCCTTCCCTTCTCCGTCGAGGATGATCTTGCAGCCGTCGGCATAGGTATAGGTGATGCGTCGGAAGGTACGGCAGGCATCGGGGTGCTGTTGTTCGGCGTCGACCTCCACAGAAACAGGACTGGTATTATCCTTTCCGAGGAAATACTGAACGGGATCCATGTAGTGCTGACCCATGTCGCCCAATCCGCCTCCATCATAATCCCAATATCCGCGGAAATTGATGTGCACACGATGCGGGTGGTAGGGTTTGAAAGGGGCGGGGCCCAGCCAGCGGTCGTAGTCCAGGACATCGGGTACGGGCTGCGGCGTGAGATCAGTTTTGCCGACCCAGTAGAATTTCCAGTCGAAGCCGGTTGCTTTGCTGATGGTGACGGTGAGCGGCCAGCCGAGCATGCCGGATTCGACGAGTTTCTTGATCGGTTTGGTCGGCACCTTCATCCCATAGAGATTCTCCTCGAAGCGGAACCAGGTATTGAGCCGGAACATCCGTCCGTATTGCTTTACAGCTTCGACCAGTTTCTGTCCTTCGCCGATCGTCCGGGTCATGGGTTTCTCACACCATACGTCCTTACCGGCGCGGACAGCGTCTACCGCAATGATCCCGTGCCAGTGCGGGGGGGTGGCGATGTGAACGATGTCGACCTCTGGCAGGGCCAGCAGTTCTTCATGTGCGTGAAAGGTCTTGACACCGCCACCAACCTTCTTGGCAGCTGCGGCAAGGTTGGCCTTATCGACATCGCAGACAGCCACCACACGGGTGCCCGCGTAAGGAATGTGTCCCCGGCCCATGCCACCTACACCAACGATGCCCTTGGTGAGCTGGTCGCTCGGCGGGATGAATCCCTTACCGATCACATGTCTGGGAACGATCATGAATCCTGCCGCCAGGGCGGCTCCATTGCGGATGAAACTCCGCCGCGCTTGTTTTGATCCGGGTTGCATAAGGGTTGAATGGCTTGTGTGTGAATATCTGCATTCCTGACCACATGACCAATTCATTTTTATATCATGGATGCATCAGAAAAAACCCCGGCCGCAACATTGGGGATGCGATCCGGGGCGTATGTCCATGGGTTGGAGCTCATCAGTTGGTCGTCGTCCAGCTATCCAGTGCGACGACGGGTGTGGTATCATCGGTGGCAGAACCGGAGAAATCAACCCGCAGGGTTGTAGGTGTTCCGGCGGGTAATCCGGTCAGTTTGATCTGCACTTTTCCATACCACTGGTTGATCCCATTCTTTCCGGCCATGATGGCCGAGAACATGGGGGCGGTCTCTTCCAGGTAATTAATGGCGGAAGTAGATCTGTTCACCACAGAAAACTGGGCATTGGCGGGGGAAACGATGCGCATGTAGGCCGTCTTGCCATTTTTGAACAAGGTGATCGTCCTGCGGTCGGCACTCAGCGCGGCATTGTCGGTGCATGGACTGTGCATGATCCAGTAGACGGAGGAGGATGTCTTCGGCGTGAATTCATCCTGAATGGTGATGCGTTTGGTGTTGCGGTGCAGTTTGATCCCGCGCTTATAGGCATTGACATCGCGCTGGTAGGGTGCATTCATATTCACAACGAAGTATCCCCCGTTTCCGTCGTTGGCTTCCCGGCCGACGGTGGCCTGACCGGAGGGGTTCTGTTCGGGTCGGGCATCGGGATTGAAGACCAGGCAATTTTTCCCTTCCGTTCTAACACGATAATAGTAGAATCGTCCGCGGTTGTTAGCTGCGGGGCTGGGGGCATCATTATAAAATGGAGCGGTAACGGTGAAGAAATCAGAGGGATAGGGAGATTCGAGTCCCAGGTTGCCCTGCGCCCAGGTTTCTCCGAAGGCCTGAATGAAGAAGGTACCGGCGTCGAGATGCCCGTGGGAAGCATCGTTCTTTCCTGTATGGATTCCGGCGTAGAGTGCCGATTCATCGCTGGTATTTTCTGCGAGATAGGCGTATTCCACGGTGCGGACGTACCCGGCGTTTGGCATGGATCCTACGGAGCCCTGCTGAACAAGGGTGCGATCATAGAATATCAGGTCAAACCAACCATTCATTTTCACGGTCTTCCCGGCGTTTCGGGCCATACACCGTTCGTAGTGGGTGCGGGCCATGTTGGCGTCGTTGTAAAATTTCGAAAACCAGAAATAAGAAAGGAAGAGATTGGCTTTCCCGACATAGAGATAATCGTCGCCAAAGGAAGCAGTTCCGACGGGGCCGGAAACCATATAAGGAAACATGCCGGTTTTCTTCATCCCGTTCAGGTTGGTCAGGCCGAAGGTCGCGCCCAAGCAGCGTTTCATCGATTCGAGTGCCAAAAAGGTGTTTTGAAGTCCGTAAGACCAGTAGGACATCCCCTCTTCGCTGGCGCCGTCTGGTTCGAATGACTGCAGATATTTCAGCATGCCGTTGGCGCATACGGCGATGAGGTTGCTGTTGAAGGCGGAGTCCATCTCCATGGTCGCCAAGGCAGCCATGATCATCCCACCATGGCAGATGCCGTTCCAGTTGTCATCAGTATCATACCATTTGAATGGGCCGGTGCTGGTGGTGATCTGGTTATATCCGGGGTTGAGGACATGTGTACGCATTCCATTGTAAAGGGCCGAACGCTGGGCTGGAGTCAGGTAGTCGTAGAGTCCGTCGAAGGCCAAAGCCATGGCCTTGGCGGCGATACCGGCATCCAGAAAATGACGGTTCGCTCCCCAGTCGGCCCAGGTGAGCATCCGCTCTATCTGCTGCCAGCAACGTGCCGCGTATCTGGTATCCTTCGTGAATTGATATGCCAGGATCAGGTAGGGTGCCTGATCGTTACCGAAGGTGTGCATATTGGTTATGCGCAGGTTGGCGGCATCGAGGCCGTAGTTCAGCAGCGGACTGGCGATGACGGCGTCCGCCCGGCTCATGATATCATCATACGATGGCTTGGCAAAGGGATCGCCGGCTGAATTATTTTTGATGGCGGTGATGTCGGCTGCATTGAAGATCAGTCGGGGATGGACATCCTTCTTTGTGGTAACGGCAAAGCACGCGCCCATCTGGGTACCGGAGACCGGTATGCTGATCGCGTTGGGATCGATCGGCGTTACAGGGGTCGGCGGAGGAGGCGGTGGCGGAGTCGGATCCGGCGAGACTGGATCCTTTTTCTGACAGGCAAAGAGAGAGAGGACGATGAGCAACAGACACAACTTCTTTTCCATGCGACTAGTTATCGATCTAAATCTAAATTAATCGTTTTAGTCAGGCATCTTCAGTCACTGCTGAGAAAATAGACCCAATGAAAACGCAAACGTTTGCGTAGTTGCTGATTCGCTAAGATCTTTATCCATGTAGCAGAGTCTAGCGGGTAACCCATTCATTTATTATGTAAAGGCCGCTGCCAGGGTGTTCGTCCGCCTTCCTGGATGTATTTCATCAATACACCATTCAGTCTTTGAAGTAGAGCGGGTTCGGAGGCGGCGTGATCTGTGGTTTCTCCGGGATCTTTGCGCAGGTTGTACAGCTGCCAGGGTTCGTAGGGAGTATTTCGCAGCATCTTCCAGTCGCCCAGTCGGAGTGCGTGATAGGCGCTTCCTCCGTGCCTCAGTCCGCCTTCGCGTCGAACGAAATACAGGGGGCGATCGGGCGGAGGCTTGGTATCTCCTTTCAGTATGGGCAGGAAACTACGTCCATCCATCACTCCTCCCCCGCCCTTTCCTGTGATATCGATCAGGGTGGGAAGGATGTCCATGGTCATGCAGGGAATGTCGGTGGATGTACCGGCCTTGATAACGATTGGCCAGCTGACGGTGGTGGGCACGCGGATACCGCCTTCGTACATGGTTTGCTTCCCATTGCGGAGGGGACGGTTGTCAGCGGAGTCATCGAGATTTCCTCCGTTATCACTCGTGAAAATGATGAGGGTATTATCGTATCGTCCTGCGGCTTTGAGGGCAGACACCACCTGGCCGATACCATCGTCCATGTGTTCGATCAGTGCGATCAGGGCGGCACGTTTGGCACCCATACCTGGATTTTTTGCCTTTACACGGGCGACCCACTCGGCAGGTGGCTGCACCGGGAAATGCGGAGCATTGTAGGCGAGATAGAGCAGGAAGGGGGCTGGATCGGCGGCTCGCTGTTTGATATAATCGACCGACCAGCGGGTGAACAGATCGGTTGCATGGCCGGGCGGATCGATCTCGGTGGAATCCAGTCGCATGTAATTTCGGCCATGACGTCGGTGTCCGAGGTAATCATCCATCATGTCCTCCAGCCAGCCGTGGTAGTGATCGAAGCCCTTCTGGTTGGGGAGATTGGGCGGATCGAAACCCAGGTTCCACTTACCGACATGTGCGGTGTGATAACCAGCTTCCTTCATCCGTGCGGGCATGAGCCTGACGGATGGATCCAGGAATCCCCAGTTGTTATCCGGCGTGGAGCGGATCAATCCGGGTACGCCTACGCGGTCGGGGTAGCGGCCGGTCATCATTGATGCGCGGGTCGGGGCACAAACCGGACTGTTGGCATAAAACCTGTCGAACCGCATGCCGGCTCGACATAGGGCGTCGATGTTGGGGGTTTGAACTTCTTTCGATCCGTTGTAGGAGACATCATTGTAGCCCAGATCGTCGGTCAGTATGATGAGTATGTCCGGGCGGTCGGTGCGAGGCTGGGATCGAACGGACAGTGCCAGGCAAATGATAGGGATCAGTATCAGGATCTTCCGGCTGTCAAGGGGCATCGATGAAGCTTTGATGGAATTTACTAAATTTCCGCGAGATTTAAAAGGATGATCGATGCGCAGTTTCAGGCGAATGCCTGACCGCATGGACGCAAAGTACCAAACGCTTGGAGAGTCGGTAACTCTTGGAGAGTTCGGGACTCTTGGAGAGTTCGGGACTCTTGGAGAGT